>JBATEA010000001.1:0-7585 GCA_049663745.1 Steroidobacteraceae bacterium
GCACGGCGGTTGCAATAACTATGCAAGGGAGAACTGCGCGCGTGAAGATTACGTCCCTGAGACCGCTATCGAGCTCGACCGGCGCGACCGACAAGGCCGCCGGCGGCGACTCCATACGCGGCACCGAGTCGCAGGACGTGGCAGTCGAAGCTCGCCCGGACCGCAAGCGCATCATCCAGATCGGCGTCGCGGCCGGCGCTGTGCTGCTCATCGCCGTGTTCGCCCTGCTGTTTCGCGGCTGGAGCGCCTCGGCGAACACCATTTCGCGCGAACGCCTGCGCATCGCCACCGTCGTCGAGGGGCCCTTCGTGCGCGACGTGTCGGCGCAGGGCACGGTGGTCGCCGCCGTGAGCCCGACGCTGTTCGCCGTCGCCCCGGGAAACATCAGCTATCAGGTACACGCGGGCGACACCGTGAAGGCAGGCCAGGAGCTCGCGACGCTCGTGAGCCCGACTCTCGAGAACGAATTCCAGCGCGAGCGGGCGACGCTCGAGAGCCTCGACACGACGCTCCGGCGCCAGGCGATCGAAATCCGTAGGCAGAAACTTGCCACCAAGGAAGCAGCCGATCTCGCCAATGTGCAGATCCGCGCCGCGGAGCGCGAGCTCCAGCGTGCGCAATGGGCCTGGGACAAGGGCGCGATCCCGGAGCGCGATCTCAAGAGCGCCGAGGATGCGCGCGAGTCCGCGAAGCTGGCCTACGATCACGCGATCGAGACCACCGGCCTCGAGCAGGAAAGCCTGGACCTGGACCTGCGCGCCAAGCGTCAAGAGCGCGAGCGCCAGGGCTATGTCGTCTCGAACCTGAAGCGCCGCGTGGACGAATTGACCGTCCGTTCCCCGGTCGACGGCATGGTCGCGAATCTCGCCGTGGCGGAAAAGGCGAATGTCGCGGAGAACGCGCCGTTGCTGACGGTCGTCGATCTCTCCGCCTTCGAGATCGAATTCCAGGTTGCCGACGTCTATGCCCGCGACATCAAGACCGGCATGGAAGCGGAGATCTCGCTCGACGGCCAGGATTACAAGGGCGTCGTCACGGCGATCTCGCCGGAGGTGCGCTCGGGCCAGGTGACCGGCCGGGTGAAGTTCGCGGGCGAGCAGCCGCCGGGCCTGCGCCAGAGCCAGCGCGGCTCGGTGCGCATCGTGATCGAGCAGCGCGCGAAGGCCGTGAAGTTCGAGCGCAGCTCGGACATCGTGAGCGGCACGCGCGCCGTTTACGTCGTCGATGGCGACACCGCGGTCCTGACGCCGGTCGAACTCGGCGCCGCATCCGTCGGCGAGATCGAGGTGCTGAAAGGCCTGATGCCCGGTCAGGAAGTCGTCATCTCCGGCACCAACGACATGAAAGACGTTCCTGAAATCCACATCGGCGGCTGACCGCCGTAACCCATTCACGACCCTGGAGCGACAAGCCAATGCTCGAAATGCATGGAATCAGCAAGATCTACCGGACGGACCTGATCGAGACGCACGCGCTGCGCGAGTTCTCGCTGAAGGTCGGAGACGGCGAGTTCGTCGCGGTCACGGGGCCCTCTGGCTCGGGCAAGACGACCTTCATGAACGTCGCCGGCCTCCTCGAGACTTTCGACAACGGCACCTACAGGCTCGACGGCGAGGATGTGAGCCGGCTCTCCGACGAGCAGCGCTCGAAGCTCCGGAATGAAAAGATCGGCTTCATCTTCCAGAGCTTCAACCTGATCCCGGACCTCGACATCTTCGACAACGTAGACGTGCCGCTGCGCTACCGCGGCCTTGCCAGGAAGGACCGCGAGCAGCGCATCAAGAGCGCACTCGACGTGGTCGGCCTGTCGTCGCGCATGCACCACATGCCCTCGCAGCTCTCCGGCGGCCAGCAGCAGCGCGCCGCGATCGCCCGCGCGCTGGCCGGCGACCCGCGCTTCCTGCTGGCGGACGAGCCGACCGGCAACGTGGACTCGCTGATGGCCCGCCAGGTCATGGACTTGCTCGAGCAGATCAACGAGATGGGAACGACCGTGATCATGGTGACCCACGACCCGGAACTCGCGCGCCGTGCGCACCGCAACGTGCACATCGTCGACGGCCAGATTTCGGACTTCAAGCCGTTCGAGCCGCGCGACGAAGTGCCGGCCCTGAACGTCGGGCAGCCGGTTCCCGCCATGATGTCACCGGCCTGAGCCGCGGAGGCCAATCATGCTCGGTTACTATTTCCAGCTCGCATTCCGGAACCTGCGCCGCAATCCCGGCCTGACGGCCTTGATGATCGGCGCGGTCGCGCTCGGCATCGCGGTCTGCGTGATGACGCTCACGATGTACCGCGCGATGTCCGGCAACCCGATCTGGTGGAAGAACGACGTGCTCTACGCCGTGACCATGGATTTCTGGGACCCGCAGCAGCCGAGCTGGGACAAGCGGCCCGACTTGCCGCCGGAGCAGCTCACCTATCGCGACGCGATGGCGGTGTACCGCTCCGACATCCCGAAGCACAAGGTGATCATGCACAAGTCCATCGGCATCGTGTCCGTGGACGGTCAGCAGATAAAACCCGAGCGAGCGACGACGCGCGTGACGACAAAGGACTTCTTTACGATCTTCGATGTGCCGTTCCAGTACGGCGGCACGTGGACCGACGCGGCGGATTCCGGCCCCGAGCCCGTGATGGTCATCTCGCGCAGGATGAACGACAAGCTGTTCGGCGGCGCCAACAGCGTCGGCCGGCGCGTGCGCTGGAACGACAACGAGTTTCGCGTCATCGGTGTGCGCGACAACTGGATGCCGCTGCCGGTGTTCTACGACGTCAACAACGGCGCGCTCGAAGAGCCGGAGGACGTCTACATCCCGTTCGGCTGGAACACGGCGCTCGAGCTGCAGAGCGCCGGCAACACCAACGGCTGGAAGCCGGAGGACATCAATAACTACCAGGACTTCCTCGGCTCCGAGCTCGTCTGGATCCAGATGTGGGTCGAGCTGCCAGACAGCGCGACCCGCGACCGCTTCCAGGCATTCCTCGACAATTACGCCCGCGAGCAGAAGCAGGCCGGCCGCTACCAGCGGCCGCTGAATAACCGGCTGACCAAGGTCGACCAGTGGCTGGTCGACAACAATGTCGTGTCGAAAGACGACCGCGTGCTGGTCGGCCTCGCCTTCGCCTTCCTCGCAGTCTGCCTGCTGAACACGGTCGGGCTGCTGCTCGCGAAGTTCCTGAACAACGCCCCGTTGACGGGCATACGTCGCGCGCTGGGCGCGAGCCGCAAGCAGGTCTTCATGCAGCACCTGGTCGAGGTCAGCGTGATTTCCTCGATCGGCGCGGTCCTCGGCCTCGCGCTCGGGGGACTCCTGCTGCTGGGCCTGCGCGCGCTCTATACCGTGGACCCGACCGACGCGGGCGGCACGCAGGCGCTCGCGCACGTGGACTTGACGAGCGTCGTGACGGCGCTCGCGCTCGCATTCTTCGCGACCATCGCCGCGGGCCTCTACCCGGCATGGCGCATCGGCCGTATCCCGCCGGCCTCCTACCTGAAGGCACAATGACATGACAGCCTGGAACATCCGCCCCATCGCCTCCGCGCTCTGGCGCAACCGCACCGGTGCGCTGCTCGTCGCATTCCAGATCGCGATCGGCCTCGCCGTGCTCGTGAACGCGGTCTACGTCGTCAAGCAACGCGTGGAGAAAATCGGCCGCCCGACCGGGATGGACACCGCCAACATGATCTGGGTGGCGAGTGCGGGATTCGCGAAGGACTATGACTACGAGGCGACCGTACGCGAGGACCTCGCGACGCTGCGCGGCCTGCCGGGCGTCAAGGCCGCGAGCCTCTTCAGCAACATCCCGCTCTCGGGCGGCGGCAGCTCGAACGGCTTCCAGTCGAGGCCGGGACAGATCCCTCCCAAGGAAACGGTGGGGGGCAACAACTACGACGTCGACGAGCAGGCCATCGCGGCGCTCGGCGTCAAGCTGATCGCGGGACGGCCGTTCGAGGCGCACGAAATCCTGCCGGCTTCCAAGACTTACGAGTTCTCGCCGCAGGCGATCGTCACCAAGGCGTTCGCCAAAGAACTGTTCCCGAAGGACCCCAACCCGCTCGGCAAGACGTTCTACGACGGACTGAGCAAGCCGATCGTGATCGTCGGGATCATCGAGCACATGCAAGGCGCCTGGGTCGGCTGGGACAAGCTCGACCACGTCGTGCTGTTCCCGCGCATGAAGGACGGGCCGTCGTCGATCTACCTCGTCCGGAGCGAGCCCGGCCGCCGCGACGCCGTGATGCGCGACATCGAGGCAAAGCTCGGCGATTCGAACCCCGGGCGCCTGCTGCGCTGGGTGCGGCCGTTCGATTACTTCATTCACCAGTCCTACCTCGACGACCGCAACATGGCGATCTTCCTGGTGAGCGTGACGAGCGCGCTGCTTGCAATCACCGCGCTCGGAATCTTCGGCCTCGCGACTTTCAACGTCAGCACGCGCGTGCGCCAGATCGGCACGCGTCGCGCGGTCGGCGCACGACGTTTCGACATCGTCCGCCACTTCCTGGTCGAGAACTGGATGGTTACGACGGCGGGCATCGTGGCCGGCTGCGGTCTGGCGCTCGGGATCGGCTACCGGATATCGGTCGAGTACGAACTGCCCCGGCTGGACCTGTACTACCTGGTCGGCGGCATGCTGTGCATCTGGCTGATCGGCCTGTTCGCGGCCTGGCAACCGGCTCGCCGGGCCTCGGCCATTTCGCCCGCGGTGGCGACCCGTACGGTCTAGACTGTGGGCCCCATTGCAACCGTTCCGGCCGCCGGCGCATCCAAGCCCATGAAGGACAACGACAACAAGGGCCTGCAGGACAGCTTGGGCGACCGTACGGTACTCGTGATCGATGACAGCGAGGCTGTACGCACGGCCCTCGACGTGCTGCTGTCCATGCATGGGGCGCGCGTCATAGGCGCTGACTCCGCGGCTTCCGGAATCGATACATTGAATCGCGAGCGCGTCGATCTCGTCGTGCAGGACATGAATTTCCGGCGCGAGGCGACTTCGGGCGAGGAAGGTGTGGCGCTCTTCCGGCGCATCCGCAGCCAGCATCCCGACCTGCCGGTGATCCTCCTGACCGCATGGACGCATCTCGAGACGGCGGTCGAACTCGTGAAGGCCGGCGCTTCCGATTACGTCGCGAAGCCCTGGGACAATGCGCGGTTACTGACGACCGTGCGCAATCTCCTCGACCTGCGCGCCGCGCGCGCGGAGAACCGCGCGATCCGGCAGCAGCGCGCCGCGGCGCGATCTGAACTTGCTGCCCGCTTCAACCTGCGCGGCATCGTTTACGAGAGCGATGCGATGCATTCGCTGGTCTCGACCGCCGTGCGGATCGCGCACGCGGACGTACCGGTGCTGATCAGCGGCCCGAATGGCGCGGGCAAGGAAATCATCGCGGACATCGTGCAGGCCAACTCGACGGCGCGTGATGGTCCGTGGATCAAGGTCAATCTCGGCGCGCTGCCTGACACGCTGATGGAAGCGGAACTCTTCGGCACCGAGGCCGGCGCCTTCACCGGCGCCAAGGCGCGCACCGGGCGCTTCGAGGCGGCCGATGGCGGAACGATCTTCCTGGACGAGCTCGGCAATCTGTCGGCACTCGGCCAGGCGAAGCTGCTGCGCGTGCTGCAGACCGGCGAATTCGAGCGGCTGGGCTCGAATGTCACGCGCCGCACGAAGGCGCGCGTGATCGCCGCGACGAACTCGAACCTGCCGCAACTGATCCGCGAAGGTCGGTTCCGCGAGGACCTCTTCTATCGGCTGAACGTGATCGAGCTCGAAGTGCCGCCGCTCGCGGACCGGCAGGAGGACATCCTGCCGCTCGCGCGCCATTTCCTCGAGCCCGGTTTCTCGCTTGCAGTGGACGCCGAGCGGGCGCTCAGGCGCTACCACTGGCCGGGGAATGTCCGTGAACTGCGAAACGCCATCCACCGGGCCTGCCTGCTGTCGGTGGATCCGGTCCTGACGGCCCGCGGGCTGGCGTTGCCGGCCACGCCGGACAACGTGGATGGGGCCGACCTCGACCGCGCGACGATCGAGCAGGCGCTGCTGCTGGCCGACGGTGTCGTCGCGCACGCGGCGCGTGACCTCGGCCTGTCGCGTCAGGCACTCTATCGCCGCATGGAGAAGCTCGGCCTCAAGACACCCGTCGATCCCGGCCGGACATCCGCCACCAACGGCTGATGGCCCACAAGCCGCGTGCCAGCCGTTCGCTGGCCGGCCGCATCGCCGTCATATTCGGCGCCGTGGCGATCGTCGCCATTTCCCTCGCGCTCGCGTTGCAGCATTACCTTGTGTCGCCCTGGCTCGCGGCCGGCGGCGCGCTGTTCGTGACCGTACCGCTCGCCGCGTGGCTGGCGGGCCGCGCGGTCGGTGGCTGGAGCCGCAGCATCCGCGCGGTGACCGACGGCATCAGCAGCCTGAAGGACCATGACTTCAGCGTCAGCGTGACGCCAGTGGCCGACGACGAGATCGGCGACCTGACCGCGGAATACAACACGCTCGGCGACCGGCTGCGCCGGGACCGTCTCGACCTGCACCAGCGCGAACTGCTGCTCGACACCGTCGTGCAGACCACGCCGCTCGCGCTGGTGCTGACCAATCCGGCCGACGTGATCATCTTCGGCAACATCGCCGCCCGGCAACTGTTCCACAAGGGCCACAAGCTGGAGGGCCTGACATTCGCGAGCCTGCTCGAGCGTTCACCGCAGCCCCTGCGCGAAGCGGTCGTACGCGGGACCGATACGCTCTTCACGATCGACCGGGGCGCGGAGGCGGACATCTACCACCTGACGAGCCGGACCTTCGCGCTGAACAGCCAGCCGCACCGCCTGATGCTGTTCAAGAAGCTGACGCGCGAGATGGCGGCCCAGGAAGTCGCGATCTGGAAGAAGGTCATCCGCGTCATCGCCCACGAACTCAACAACTCGCTGGCGCCGATCTCCTCGCTCGCGCACTCGGGCCTGAGCCTCGCGCTCGCGCCGGATACGGACCGCCTGTCGCGCGTGTTCGCGACCATCGAGGAGCGCGCGACGCATCTCGCATCCTTCATCGAGGGTTATGCACGCTTCGCGAAGTTGCCGCGGCCGCGGCCGGTCGCGGTGCACTGGGATGAACTGCTGGGCGGCCTGAATAGCAGCCAGGCGTTCCGCGTGCTCGAGCCGGTCCCGGCGGCCGAAGCCTGGATCGACCCGGCGCAGATCGAGCAGGTGCTGATCAACCTGATCAAGAACGCCGTCGAATCCGGCTCGCCGCCGGAAGAGGTGACGCTCGCCGTGCAGCAGCGTAATGGCGGCATCACGCTCGAGATCTCGGATCGCGGCTCGGGCCTGCCGCCGGAAGTGCTGCGCGATGCGCTGCTGCCGTTCTTCTCGACCAAGCCCAAGGGCACTGGACTCGGATTGACCTTGTGCCGTGAAATTGTGGAAGCTCACGGTGGGCGCATCAGCCTCGCCAATCGGCAGGGCGGCGGCGCCATCGTCAGCGTTTGGTTGCCGCAGCGCGGCGCGTCCTGACCGGCGGCAACCCCGCAGCTCGCTCAGAAGATCGGACATTCGCTCGCTTGCGGGGCGCCGCCGGTCAAGAC
>JBATEA010000002.1:0-2085 GCA_049663745.1 Steroidobacteraceae bacterium
CCAGATAGCGGCGCGCCAGCAGCCAGGTCGCCGCGATGCTTGCCCAGGTGCCCAGCGAATCGGCAAAAGGGGCCGGTGAATCGGCGTAATGTGAAAGCAGCGGCGTACTCAGCGCCGTCGCAAGAAGAACGGCGAGCAAGGTCAACACGTGCTTCGACACCGGCCAGGACCGCGGCCGCGCCGCCAGTTCGCCGCCACGCCAGGCCAGCCAGCCGTACACGGACATCACGCCGTAAGCGACCTGGAGTCCAGCCTGCAGAAACAGGTCCGCCTTCAGGAAAACGACGATGTAGATGGCCGTGCTGGCGCCGCCGGCGATCCAGCAGGCGCGCTGCTGGCGGATCGCAAGCACGATGTAGGCGAGGCCCAGTGCGACCGCGGCGAGTTCAGCGGGGCCCGCCGAACCTGCGCCTGCAACGAATGCCGAGAGCCAGTCGGAAACGACCTCAATCACCGCCGCCCAGGACCTTCATGACCAGCACGGAGCGGCGCGGATTCGCGAACGTCACGGCGATTTCCGCGCGCAGCGCATCGAAGACGTCGTCCAGCTCGCCGCTGACCTGCGTGCTCATCGAATTCGTGACGACGGCGAGGCGCGGGTGCGTCTTCAGCCGCGCGATGAAATCGAGGATCGACGGAATGAATTCGTCGGCAAGCGGGTAGAGGCTCATTTCGACGGCGATACGCATGGAATCTCCTCAGAACTGGTAGCGTGCTGTGAGCCCCAGCTGCCGCGGGTCGCCCCAGCGCAGGTAGAGCTTGGCCGGAAAGTCGGGTGGCTCGTCCCCGAAGTAGAACCCGCGCACCGGATATCTTTCGTCAAACAGGTTGCTGGCCCACACGTGGACAGACCACTGCCGGGCTTCGAATCCCACGCGCAGGTTCGTCAGGAATCGCACGCCGGCACGCTGGTCGTGGCTGGTGTCGAAGTAGAAGCCGTCCTCCCCCGAAAGGTCGAGCCTCGCCATCCATCCCGCGGGATGGCGCCAGGTCGCCGCCACCGCCGCTTTCCAGTCCGGCGCATGGGCCCAGGCGCGGCCGTCGAGAATGCGATCGTCGAGCTGATAATCCAGGTAACGCGACTGCATCAACGACAGCGTCGAGGAGAGTTCCAGTCTCGCCGTCGCTTGCCCGCGTACCGAAGCTTCCAGCCCCCAGGCCTCGCCTTTCGCCGCGTTGTCCGTCAGGTACATGAATGTCAACGGATCGGCGGGATCGAGCTGCAGCGAGGTGGCGACCTGCTGGTTTTCGCGGCGCGTGTAGAAGAGATTCACGTCGCCGGATTGCCGCCCTTCCCGATCGCCGCCCTTCCAGCCGAGTTCCAGGTTCCACAGGTATTCGGATTCGAAGGATTCGCGATCGGCGGGTACCGATGTGCCGATGTTGAACCCGCCCGCCCGGAACCCGCGCGACAGCGACGCCCAGAGGCTCTGGGTCTCGCGCATTCGATGGGTCAGCGAAAGCTGGCCGCCCCACATGCGATCGCGCGGATCGAACTTGATGCCGTCGCTGTCGCCATAGCGCGCGTCACGCTGTTCCACCCTCAGCCCCGCGGCAAGCGTCGTTGCGGGAGTCCATGACCAATCGGCCTCGCCATAGACCGCCGTGCTGGTCGCGCGGTAGCGGCTGTCGAGCAGGCGCACGAACGCGTCCGCCAGGTAGCGGCCATCATCCGCAATGTGATTGGCTTCCTCCAGGCGCGATATCCAGGCGCCCGCCAGCCATGACCAGCCTCCTGCGCCGTCCGACATCAAGCGCAGGTCCTGGCTCAGCGTGCGGCGATTGCGCAGCGTGCGAGAGAAGAAATCGTATGGGCCTGCCGCACCCCAGCCCGGCTCATTGCCCCAATCCGCGTCGAAACTCGCCTCGATGTCCGAATCGGCCCAGGCCGTGATCGAGCGCAGGACGAGGTCGCTCCATCCCAGGTAGCTGAGGTCGAGCGATGCGCCTCGCGATTCCTGGGAATCGCGGCCCGGCCGGTCGGACAGCGTCGTGAAGCTGTTGTCGACGGCAAACGCGTCGTAGCCGTTGTCGAAATCCGCGTACATCAGGTTGAGGTCCGCGCGCCAGATCTTCTCCGCCCCA
>JBATEA010000003.1:0-2317 GCA_049663745.1 Steroidobacteraceae bacterium
CCTGGACACTCGCGAGCGCAACGCGCGCCAGCGTCCGTTCGAATTCAGGCCCCGCCACGTCGAGCAGCGGTGCCCCACCGGAAGAGACCTGCCGCGTCGCCCACGCTTCCAGTTCGCGGCTCCACCCTTCCAGAGCGGGAGCGTCCGCACTCTCGCCGCCGAGATCGGCCGGGATATCTTCGCTTCGAATCTCGCGCCCAGGCGCCGTGACCGTGAGCCGTCGCGCGGCATTCACGAGCTGGCGCACATTGCCGGGCCAGTCGAAGGCGACCAGCCGGTGTTCGGCGTCTCGTGTCAGCGTCTTTGGCTCGACACCGAGTTCGCGCGCGGCGACCGCGAGGTAGTGCACGAGCAATTCCGGGATGTCGCCGCGCCGTTCGCGAAGCGTCGGCACCCGGATGCGGATCACGTTGAGCCGGTGCAGCAGGTCTTCGCGGAACAGCCCCTTGCGGACCCGCGCGTCGAGATCCTGGTGCGTCGCCGCGATCACGCGCACGTCCACACGGATCGGCGCGCTGCCGCCGACCCGGTAGAACTCGCCCTCTGCGACCACGCGTAAGAGCCGCGTCTGCAATGCAGTGGACATGTCGCCGATCTCGTCCAGGAACAGCGTGCCGCCGTCCGCCTGCTCGAAGCGACCGCGCCGCTGCGCTTCCGCGCCCGTGAATGCGCCCTTCTCATGACCGAACAATTCGGATTCCAGCAGTTCCGATGCGATCGCGGACGTATTGAGCGCAATGAACGGTCCCGCGGCGCGCGGGCTGTGCCGGTGCAGTGCGCGCGCGACCAGCTCCTTGCCGGTGCCGGACTCTCCCGTGACCAGCACCGACAGGCTCGAGCGCGACAAGCGGCCGATCGCGCGGAACACATCCTGCATCACCGGCGCGTGGCCAAGGATGCCGGGGATCGCGGCCGGCGTTATCCCGACATGCCCGGCCAGGCCTTGTGTCGCCGCGCGGCGCACGAGCGCCACCGCCTCGTCGATATCGAATGGCTTCGGCAGGTATTCGAAGGCGCCGCCCTGGTAGGCGGCGACCGCAGTGTCGAGATCCGAATGCGCCGTCATCACGATGACCGGCAGCCGCGGATGATCGCGGCGCACGCGTTCCAGCAGCTTGAGCCCGCCAGTCCCTGGCATGCGGATATCGGTGATCAGCACGTCCGGCAGCTCGCGCGCAAGCGCCGCGAGCGCACCATCCGCCTGCTCGAACGAGCGCGCTTGCAACCCTCCTTGGCGCAATGCGCGTTCAAGCACCCAGCGGATCGACGCGTCGTCGTCCACCAGCCAGACATCAAGCGGCTTGCTCATGGCGCTCCTCCATCGGCAGCAGCAGCGAGAACACCGTGCGTCCCGGCCGGCTGTCGAATTCGATGATTCCGCCGTGGCGCGTCGCGATATCCTGCGCGACCGCGAGGCCGAGCCCCGTGCCGCCCGCACGCGCCGTCACCAGCGGATAAAAAATCGTCTCGCCGAGTTCAGCAGGCACGCCGGGCCCGTTGTCCTCGAATTGCAGCGAAGCCACGACACGGTGCCTTTCGGCCCCGATCGTCGCGTGGGTCAGCGCGCGGCTGCGCATCGTCAGCGCGCCGCATTCGCCGATCGCCTGCACCGCATTGCGCGCCAGGTTCAGCATCGCCTGCACCATGAGGTCGCGGTCCAGGGCGAGCAGCGGCAGGCTCGGGTCGTAATCGCGCTCGATCGCGACGCCGTTCGGCGCCTCGGCGCGCGGGAGCCGGTAAACGTGATCGATCAGCTCATGGACATTGACCGGTTCGCGGTGGATCGGCCGCGCGGGACCCAGCAGGCTGTCCACCAGCGCACAGAGCCGGTCGGCCTCGCCGATGATCACGCGCGTGTATTCCTTCAGTTCGTCGCTCGGCAATTCGCGCTCGAGCAGCTGCGCGGCCCCGCGCAGTCCGCCGAGCGGATTCTTGATCTCGTGGGCGAGCTGCCGCGCCATCACGCGGCTGCCGCCCTGCTGGGCGAGGAGCGCGGTGTCGCGCGTAATGCGGCTCGGTCGCGTCGTGTCCGAAATTTCGATGAGCACGGAATCCCCGGCCAGCGGGGTGAAGGTGATGTCCACCTGGTAGTGCGCATCGGTCCTCGCCACCGGCGCAAGTTCGAAGCCGCGCATGGCGAGCGGCTCGCCGCTCGCGCGGCTGCGCAGGATCAGGGATTCGAGTTGCGCGCCGTCCGCCAGCAGCGTCGCGAGGGGCCGGCCGCGGGCCGCGATGGGGCCGGTCGCCAGCAGGTCGCCGGCCGCGGCATTCAGGAAGCGCACGAGACCGGCGGCGTCGACGACCAGCACCGCCGTGG
>JBATEA010000004.1:0-2950 GCA_049663745.1 Steroidobacteraceae bacterium
GCGCAGCTTGAATTCCTCTGACTGGAGCCCGTGCCGGGCGAGCAGCTTGTAGAAATCCGTCCGGTTCCTGCCGGCGAGCTTGGCCGCCTGCGTGACATTGCCGCGCGTGATCTGCAACAGCTGCACCAGATAGCTGCGCATGAACTCGTCGCGCGCCTCGTCGAATGTGGATACTTGCGGCGCCGTGCCGGTGCCGAGCGCCCGTTGCACGAGTTCCGCGCTGATCACCGGGCCGGTCGCGAGCGCGGCCGCATGCTGCAGCAGCGTCTCGAGCTGGCGGACATTTCCCGGCCATTCGCTCGCCATCAGCATTTCCACGGCCTCGGGCATCAGCACGTGGCGGCTACCGGTCTGGCGCGCGAGCTCGTCCAGGAAGTGCGCTGCGAGCAGCGGCACGTCTTCACGGCGCTGCGCGAGCGGCGGCAGCTCGATGCGGCTGACGCTCAGGCGATAGAAGAGGTCTTCGCGGAATCGGCCCCGCGACATCAGATCCTGGAGATTGCGCGCCGTGCCGGAAACGATTCTCGTGGCCTCGTCGTCGAGCAGGCTGTTCAGGGCAATCTGCAGGTCGAGGGCAAGTTCGCCGATCTCGTCGAAGAACAGCGTTCCCGACGGTGCGTCGAGCGGCACGACCTCGGCCGGGTCGCGCTTGCCCTGCATGGCGGCCTCCAGGATTTCAATCGTCGCGGTCGCGCACACGAGCGTGGTGAAACGCGTACCGCGACGCGCGCTCGCATCGTGAATTGCGCGCGCGAATCGCGCCTTGCCGGTACCGGGCTGGCCGGTGATCAGGACCGGCGATTCGGAGCCCGCGGCCATCAGCGCCTGTGACAGGCGGTCCTCCATGACCGGATTGCGCGTGACAATACCTTCGCGCCAGTCCTCGGTGACGCCGACGAAGCCCGAGACTTTCAGCGCGCTCTGGATCTGTTCGAGCAACTGGTCCTTTTCGACCGGCTTGGTCAGAAATGCGAATGCACCGCTCTTGGTGGCCGTCACGGCATCCGGAATCGTGCCGTGCGCGGTCAGCAGGATCACCGGCAGGGCCGGATAGCGGCCCTGCAGGTCTTTCAGGAGCACGATGCCATCCTTGTCCTTCATGCGCAGGTCCGTGACCAGCACATCCGGCCGGAACCGGGGCACCGACGTCAGCGCCTGGCTCGCGCTTTCGCAGGCGGCCACTTCGAAGCCTTCGGAACGCAACCGGATGGTCAGCAATCGCAGCAGCCCGGGATCGTCATCGACCAGCACCACGCGGGGACGACGGCCCAGCGACGATTTCATGGCTTGGGCTCGGCCTTGCCGCTTTCGAGCGCCGCGATCGCCTCCAGCTTCGCTTGCGCCAGCTGGAGTTCGCGCCGCAGGCGTTCCTTTTCGGCGATCTCCAGCTGCAGTTGCTGATTGAGGCCGGCGACGAGGTCCGGTTTGTAATTGCCGCCGCCGTCGCGCAGCGAGGCCAGCTCGTGCGTGAGCGCCAATCGCGCGTCGAGCTCGCGAACCATGAATTCGGCGAGCGCGCGTTCCGACGGCAGTAGCGTCTCCCGGACCGCAAGCGTCTCGTCGAGCAGCGAGCGCGCGCCATCCGGGTCGCTCTCCAGATGGCCCGGGACCGCGAGCGCCAATGCGTAACGCAGCCGGTGCTGCGTCGAGGGATCGGCGAGGAAAGCGGAGTGTGTTTGCTGGAGGATCGTGGCCTGCTCGGCGGGGCCAGCGCCGCCCAGCCTGTCGAGAAACTCGAGGTAGGACGCGACCATCTGGCCGTCGTCGCTCAGCGGGGCCACGGACGCATCCTTGCGTCGCTGCGTGCCGCCCCGGTCATCGACCGTGGTGCAGCCGGCGAGGATCGTCGCTGCAAATACCAGCGCTACAAGGCACTCACGCCGCATGGGCAGACTCCCGCCGCGTACTCGCCGGCAGCCGGATGCGCAAGTGCGCACCCGGATACTCGCCATAGATGATATCGACCTTGCCGCCATGCGCCTCGACGAATTCGCGCACGACTGAAAGTCCGATACCCGTGCCCTTCAGCGGGCCGCCTTGCGGCGCGTTCCCGGAATAAAATGCCTCGAAGACCTTGTCGCGATCGGCAGGCGGGATACCGGGACCGGTATCTGCCATGTCGATGACCGTGTTGGCGCCGTCGGCGTGGGCGTGTATGTGGATCGTGCCGCCGCGCGGCGTGAACTTCAGGGCGTTGGAAAGCAGGTTCTCGAGGGCCAGCTTGAGTTTCGCCCGATCGGCGACCAGCAGCACGTCGGCCACCTGCAGGTCGAGCGTCAGGTTGCGTGCGGTGAGCGCCAGGCGCTGGTTGTCCACGACCGTGCCGATCAGCGACCCAAGGCGGAACTGCGACAGGTCGACGCCGCTCGCGCGCGACTGCCAGGCGCTGTAGGACAGCAGATTCTCGATCAACTGCTGCAATTGCAGCGCATTGTCGCGCAGGATGGTGGCGACCTCGCGCTGGTTGTCGTCGAGCGCGCCGACCGCGCCATCCAGCAGCAGATCCGTACCCTCGCGGATGTTTGCGAGCGGGGTCTTCAACTCGTGCGACATGTGCCGAAGAAACCGGTTCCGCTCCGCGGCGATCTCGAGGAGTCGCAGGCGCAGCCATTCGAGCTGGCGGCCGAGTGCTGCAAGGTCCGCCGGCCCGCTGATCGCGATGGCCTGGGCATAGGTGCCGCGCCCCAGATCGCTGATCGCGCGATCGATGGCGCGCAGCGGGCGGAGCAGGAAAAAGACAAAGATTGTCACGACGGCGATCGATGCCGGCACCAGCGCCATGACCGCCCAGGCCAGGAACCGCTGGGTGGCCGCGGCACGGCGCTCGGCACCCAGCAACCGATCGTCAATGCCCTGCAGGGTCTGGTCGGCCAGGGCATTGGCCTCGGAGCCGAGGACGTCGAATCGGGCGATCAGACCCGCGTCGCGATCGTCGGCGGACCCGCCGTGC
>JBATEA010000005.1:0-5650 GCA_049663745.1 Steroidobacteraceae bacterium
CGCCAGAAGGGCCACCGCCAGCCGTACACCGAGATCAAGGTGACCGGCATCACGGCGGCCTGAGCGCGAGCCGGAGACCGAAATGGCACACAAGAAGGCAGGCGGCAGTACCAAGAACGGCCGCGAGTCGCAGTCGAAGCGCCTGGGCGTCAAGAAGTTCGGCGGCGAGCAGGTGCTGGCCGGCAATATCCTGGTGCGCCAGCGCGGCACGCCCTACCGGGCCGGCGAGAATGTCGGCGTCGGCACGGACCACACGCTCTTCGCGAAGAAGAACGGCCGCGTGCAATTCCGCAAGAAGGGCGCCGAGAACCGCACCTTCGTCAGCGTACTGCCGGAGTAGGCCGGGCCCGCAAGGATTGAACAGGAACCCCGGCCCGGCCGGGGTTTTTCATTGGGGCATGAGCCGAGATGAAGTTCGTCGACGAAGCAATCGTGAAAGTGATGGCCGGGCACGGCGGCCGCGGCGCGGTCAGCTTTCGGCGCGAGAAATTCGTGCCATTCGGCGGGCCCGATGGCGGCGACGGCGGCCAGGGCGGCAGCGTGTACCTGCGCGCGCAGGAAGGCATCAATACACTCGTCGACTATCGCATCAAGCGCACTTTCCGCGCGCAGAACGGCCAGCCCGGCGGCGGGCAGGACTGCTCGGGCAAGGGTGGCGATGATCTCTACGTGCCGATGCCGGTCGGGACGGTCGTCTTCGACGACGACACTTCCGAATCCCTGGGCGACCTGTCGGTGGCCGGCCAGACGCTCTTGGTCGCCCGTGGCGGCAAGGGCGGCTGGGGTAACCAGCGCTACAAAAGCTCGATCAACCGTACGCCGCGGCAGAACACGCCGGGACTCGCGGGCGAGGCGCGGAGCCTGCGCGTCGAGCTGCGCCTGCTGGCGGATGTCGGATTGCTGGGCCTGCCCAATGCCGGCAAGTCCACGTTGATTCGTGCCGTGTCGGCGGCAAAGCCCAAGGTCGCGGAATATCCGTTCACGACTTTGCACCCCCAGCTCGGTGTGGTCGCGGTCGGGCCGCTGCGCAGCTTCGTGATGGCCGACATCCCGGGTCTGATCGAAGGCGCCGCGGAAGGCGCGGGCCTCGGTATCCGCTTCCTGAAGCACCTGCAACGCACGCGCATCCTGCTGCACCTGGTGGATATCGCGCCGCCCGATCCCGAAGCGGACCCTGTCGAAGGCGTCAGGGCCATTGTCCGCGAACTCAAGAAATTCAGCCCGGAGCTGGCGAAGAAAGAGCGCTGGCTCGTGCTCAACAAGATCGACCTGATGCCGCCCGAGGAATGCGACAAGCGCTGCAAGGAAATCGTGCGACGGCTGCGTTTCAGGGGTCCGGTGTTCCGGATCTCAGGCGTCACCGGCGCGGGGACGAAACAACTTTGCCAGGCCGTGATGAATCACCTGGACCAGCACCCGATCGCTGCCGCCAGTTAAAAGAGTAAAAAGGGGACACAACCCTTTTCAGATGATGAAAAGGGTTGCGTCCCCTTTAGAGTCTTTTTGTCTGATTCCGTCCGCAAGGCTCAATTGCCGGCCATCGCCTTGGCCTGGCGGGCGAGGCGGCTCTTGTGCCGGGCGGCCTTGTTCGGGTGGATCATGCGCTTGCGCGCCATCGCATCGATGATCGGCGTCGCGGCATTCAACGCCATGGTCGCCTCGGCCTTGTTGCCGGACTGGATCGCCGCTACGACCTTGCGGACCGCGCTGCGCACCTTCGAGCGCTGCGTGACATTCTGGGTGCGGCGTGCGGCGGCCTGGTGGGCCCGCTTTTCCGCTGATTTGGTGTTGGCCATAAGGGCGCGCATTCTGCGGATGCGGGGCCACCTTGTCAACGCGGTATAGTGCCCGGCCAATGAGTCGCGGCTTCCTGCGCAGCACCGGTGTTATCGGTTCCCTGACCCTGCTGTCCAGGATCTCCGGCGTTGTCCGCGACATGGTTTATTCGCAGGCCTTCGGCGCCGGAACACTGATGGACGCCTTCCTCGTGGCGTTCAAGATCCCGAATTTCCTGCGCCGGCTGACCGCCGAGGGCGCCTTCTCGCAGGCATTCGTGCCGGTCATCACCGAGTACAAGGTGCGCAGGGAGCACGCCGAGGTGCGGCGGTTGGTCGCCGGCGTCACCGGCGTGTTCGGTGCTCTGCTGTTTGCGATCACCGCGATCGGCGTCATTGCCGCGCCGGTCCTCGCCTTCCTTTTCGCGCCGGGATTCCGCGACGATGGCGATCAGTTCGACCTGACGGTCGAAATGCTGCGATTCACGTTTCCGTACCTGTTCTTCATTTCACTGGTGGCGCTCGGCAGCGGCGTGCTGAACAGCTATGGCCGCTTCGGCGTGCCCGCCTTCAACCAGATCCTGCTGAACGTCATCATGATCATTGCGGCCGGTGTCGTGGCGCCGTATTTCCCGAAGCCGGGGCTGGTGCTTGCGCTTGGCGTATTCGTGGCCGGCTTCGTGCAGCTCGTGGCCCAGTTCCCGGCCTTGCACAAACTTGGATTGTTGCCGCGGCCGCGCTGGGACTGGGCGCACGAGGGTGTGCGCCGCATCGCGCGGCTGATGCTGCCGGGCATCTTCGGCTCCTCGGTCGCGCAAGTCTCGCTCCTGCTCGACACGTTGATCGCGTCTTTTCTGGTGGCCGGCAGCATTTCGTGGATGTATTACGCGGACCGGCTGGTCGAGTTCCCGATGGGCGTGTTTTCGATAGCGCTCGCGACGGTGATCCTGCCGGGCCTCTCGTCGCATCACGCCGGGGAATCGCCGGAAAAGTTCAACTCCACACTCGACTGGGCCCTGCGCCTGACGGTCATCGTCGCGACACCGGCGGCGGTCGGGCTGCTGATGCTCTCGGGGCCGATGATCGCAACGCTGTTCGGCTACGGCGCCTTCAGCGCGCGCGACGTGTTGATGTGCAGCTATGCGCTGATGGCCTATTCGCTGGGCCTGATGGGCTTTTCGCTGGTCAAGGTGCTGGCCCCGGGCTATTTCGCGCGACAGGACACGAAAACGCCGGTCAAGGTCGGCATCATCGCGCTCTCCATCAATATGGCGTTCAACCTGGGGGTCGTCGTGCCGGCTCACCTGAACGGTTTCCCGGTGCCGCACGCGCTGCTCGCGCTGTCGACCGGGCTCTCGGCGATCGTCAATGCGACGCTCCTTTATCGCGGGCTGCGCCGCCAGGGCGTCTACGCGCCTTCCGTCCACTGGCGGCGGCTCCTGCCGCAGGTGCTGTTCGCGAGCGTCGCGATGGCCGCGTTCCTTTGGTGGATCTCCGGCGACTGGTCGGCGTGGTCCGGCTGGCGGGCGACCGCAAGGGGCTTGCAGCTCGCGCTCTGCGTCAGCGGCGGCGCCGGGGTCTATTTCCTGGCGCTGTGGCTCGCAGGTGCGCGCCCACGCGATCTCAGGACACTATAATTCGCACTGGTTCCGGCCGGCGCTCCCAGGCGATGTTGATCACGCGCGGTTTCGACTCCGTCCGCGCCGCAAGCCGCGGCTGTGTCGTCGCGGTCGGCAACTTCGACGGATTGCACCTGGGCCACCAGGCGATCCTGGCGCGGCTCGCAGAGCGCAGTCGCGAAGACCAGCTGCCGGCTGCGGTGTTGACCTTCGAGCCGCATCCGCGCGAGTACTTCGCGCCGCTCGCGCCGCCGGCGCGACTGATGCGCCTGCGCGACAAGGCGGAGTTGCTCGGCGCCGCGGGCGTCTCGATGCTTCGCGTGCTGCACTTCGGCACGGCCCTGAGCAAATGGGATGGCGCAACATTCATCGAACGGGTGCTGGATCGTGCCATGGGAGCGAAGCGGGTCGTGATCGGAACAGGATTTCGCTATGGTCGTGGCCGCGGCGGCGACGTTGCACTGCTGCGGGCCGAAGGTTCGCGACGCGGCTTCAGCGTGGACGAGCTGCCGCCGCAGGAGATCGACGGGCAGCCTGTCAGTTCGACGCGGGTGCGCATGGCGCTCGCCGCGGGGCGCCTTTCCGAGGCGAGGACGCTGTTGGGCCGCGACTATCGAATCTGCGGGCGCGTGATCGCCGGTGAACGCCTCGGCAGGAAGCTCGGCTTCCCGACCGCGAACATCCGTCTGCACCGTCGCGTTTCGCCGGTCGCCGGCATCTTCGCCGTGCGCGTGTCCGGCGCGGGTCCGGACCGCCTGCCCGGCGTCGCCTCGGTCGGCACGCGGCCGACGGTCGGCGGTGTCGAATGGCTGCTCGAGGTCCACCTGTTCGATTACGAGCGCGATCTGTATCGTCGGCGGCTGGCCGTGGACCTGATCGCCAAGTTGCGGGACGAAGTGCATTATCCCGACCTTGCGACGATGACCGAACAGATGCACCGGGATGCGGAGCGGGCACGCGAGCTGCTCGGTCCCAGAGGTTAAAGTGGATTACAAGTCGACCCTCAACCTGCCCAATACCGACTTCCCGATGAAGGCGGACCTCGCGCGCCGTGAACCGGAATTCGTGGCGGCCTGGCAGGCAAACGACATCTACGGAAAGCAGCGCCAGACGTTCGCAGGCCGGCCGAAATTCGTGTTGCTCGACGGGCCGCCCTACGCCAATGGCGTGATCCACATCGGCCACGCGGTCAACAAGATCCTCAAGGACATCATCGTCAAGTCGCATTCGCTCGACGGCTACGACTCGCCCTACATTCCAGGGTGGGACTGCCACGGCCTGCCGATCGAGCAGCAGGTCGAGAAGAAGCATGGTCGCGTCGGCCAGAAGCTCGATGCCAATGCCTTCCGCAAGGCCTGCCGTGAATTCGCGTCGAGCCAGGTCGATGCGCAGCGCGTCGATTTCATGCGCCTGGGCGTCATCGGCGACTGGAACAATCCCTATCTCACAATGGCGCCGCGCTACGAGGCGGAGCAGCTGCGCGCCTTTGCCGCGATCATCCGCCGCGGGCACCTGGTGCGCGGCTTCAAGCCGGTGCATTGGTGCCTGGATTGCCGCTCGTCGCTCGCCGAGGCGGAGGTCGAGTACGAGGAGCGCATTTCGCCGTCGGTGGACGTGCGCTTCAGGATCGTGGATCCGCACGACGCGGCGCGCCGCTTCCGGCTCACGAGCAAAGATCTCGCGGACGCATCGGTCGCAATCTGGACCACGACACCCTGGACCCTGCCGGCGAACCAGGCCGTGTGCCTGCACCCGGTGCTCGATTACGTGCTGGCGGAATTCGACCGGCCCTCGGGTACCGAGCGCCTCGTCGTCGCCGAGGGTCTTCTTGCCGCTGTTGCGGCGCGTATCGGGGCGACGGCGACCCGCGTGCTCGCGAAGGCCAGTGGCGAAGCGCTCGAAGGCCTGCGCCTCGAGCACCCATTCTACGAGCGCGAGGTGCCGGTGATCCTGGGCGGGCACGTGACGCTCGAGACCGGCACAGGCGCCGTGCACACGGCGCCGGGCCATGGCGCCGACGACTACGAGATGGGCCGGAAATACGGCCTTCCGATCGACAATCCGGTCGGGCCCGACGGGCGCTTCGTCGCCGGTACGCCGCTATTCGCGGGCCAGCCGGTATTCGAGGCCAATGCTGCGATCATCGAGACGCTGCTGAAGGAAGGCCGGCTGATCCATCATGAGCCTTACCGGCACAGCTATCCGCATTGCTGGCGCCACAAGACGCCGGTGATTTTCCGCGCCACGCCCCAATGG
>JBATEA010000006.1:0-6206 GCA_049663745.1 Steroidobacteraceae bacterium
TGTCGTTGCGCGCGTTGGTCGTGATCGTGATGTCCATGCCGCGCAGCTGGTCGATCTGGTCGTATGCGATCTCGGGGAAGATGATCTGTTCCTTGACCCCGAAACTGTAGTTGCCGCGGCCGTCGAACGAGCGCGGGTTCACGCCGCGGAAGTCGCGGATGCGCGGCATCGCGATGCTGATCAGCCGGTCGAGGAACTCGTACATGCGCGCGCCGCGCAGCGTCACCACGCAGCCGACCGCCAGGCCCTCGCGGATCTTGAAGGTCGCGACCGACTTCTTCGACTTGCGCACGGCCGGCTTCTGGCCGGTGATGCGCGCGAGGTCCGCAGTCGCGGCGTCCATGACCTTCTTGTCGGCGACCGCTTCGCCGACGCCCATGTTCACGGTGATCTTCGTCAGGCGCGGCACCTGCATGTCGTTCTTGAGGCCGAGCTCCTGGCGGAGCTTCGGCATCACGACCTCGCGGTAGTGCTTGTGCAGCCTTGCTGTTGAAGCCATTTCTGCGGTCTCCACTCTCAGGCGTCCACTACTTCGCCATTCGACTTGAAGTAGCGGACCTTGCGTCCGTCCTCGAGCAACTTGCGGCCGACGCGGTCGGCCTTCTTGGTCGCCGGGTTCCACAGCGCGACATTCGAAAGATGCAGTGGCGCCTCTTTCTGCACGATCGCGCCGGTCACGCCCTTGGCCGGGTTCGGCCGCTGGTGCTTCTTGACCATGTTGACGTTCTCGACGAGCACGCGGCCGCCGGTCAGGATGTTGACCACGGTGCCGGTGCGGCCCTTGTCGCGTCCGGTCGTCACCACGACCGTGTCGCCCTTTCGTATCTTCTGCATCGTCCTGCCCCTCCCGCCGTCAGAGAACTTCCGGCGCGAGCGAAATGATCTTCATGAACTGTACGTTGCGCAGCTCGCGCGTCACGGGCCCGAATATGCGGGTGCCGATCGGCTCGAGCTTCGGGGTCAACAGCACCGCCGCGTTGCCGTCGAAGCGGATCAGCGAGCCGTCCCCGCGGCGCACGCCGCGCCGGGTGCGCACCACGACCGCGTCGTAGACCTCGCCTTTCTTGACCTTGCCGCGCGGGATCGCGTCCTTGACGCTGACCTTGATCACGTCGCCGACCCCCGCGTAACGGCGCCGGGTCCCGCCCATGACCTTGATGCACATGAGTTCGCGGGCGCCCGAGTTGTCGGCCGCCACCAAGCGAGTCCTGAGCTGGATCATGGTCCTGGCCTCCCGCCGCTCATTCCGCCGGCGCGCGTTCGATCACGCGCACCAGCCGCCATGCCTTGTGCCGCGACAACGGGCGGCATTCGGCGATCGCCACCGTGTCGCCCGCGCGGCACTCGTTGTTCTCGTCGTGCGCCAGCAGCTTAGTCGTGCGCCGCACGTACTTGCCGTAGGTCGGGTGCTTCACGAGCCGCTCGACCGAGACGGAAATCGTCTTGTTCATCTTGTTGCCGACGACGGTGCCGGTCAGCGTCTTCGCCGACTTGTCCGCCACCGGTGCCGCTGTATCGCTCGTCATCACGCCTTACCCCCGGCGCTCTTGGTGCGCCCGAGCTCTTTCATCACGGTCTTGACCCGTGCGATGTTCTTCCTGACCTTGCCGTGCTGGTCCGGCCGCGCCGGTTGCCCGCTGGCTGCGGCCATCCGCAGGTTGAATTGCTCGCGGCGCAGCGCGATCAGTTCGTCGCGCAGTTCCGGCACGGTCTTGCCGCGCAAATCCTTGATGCTCATCAGCGCACCTGCCGCTTCACGAAGGAGGTCGCGACCGAAAGCTTGGCCGCCGCCAGCTTGAATGCCTCGCGCGCCTCGGACTCTGATACGCCCTCGATCTCGAACAGCACCTTGCCGGGCGTCACCTTCGCAACCCAGTACTCGACATTGCCCTTGCCGCTGCCCATGCGGACCTCGAGCGGCTTCTGGGTGATCGGCACGTCCGGGAACACGCGGATCCAGATCTGGCCGCCGCGCTTGACGTAGCGCGTCATCGCGCGGCGCGCCGCCTCGATCTCACGTGCGGTCATGCGCGAGCGATCCATCGCCTTCAGCCCGAATTCGCCAAAGGCGACCGAGCTTCCGCGCATCGCCATGCCGGAGAGGTTCCCCTTGAACATCTTGCGGTACTTGGTCCGCTTGGGCTGCATCATGTCCCGTGGTCCTTATCGTTCAACCAGCTACCTGCTCAACCTGCGACCGGTTCCGCGGCCACCGGTTTCTCCGTGGCCTCGATCACTTCGGCCTCGGCTTCCTCGCGATCGAACACTTCGCCCTTGAAGACCCAGACCTTGACGCCGATCACGCCATAGGTCGTGCGCGCCTCGGCCAGGCCGTAGTCGATCTCGGCGCGGAACGTGTGCAGCGGGATGCGGCCCTCGCGCGTCCACTCGGACCGCGAGATCTCGGCGCCATTCAGGCGGCCGGCCACGCGCACCTTCACGCCCAGCGCGCCGCTGCGCATCGTGTTCGTCACCGCGCGCTTCATCGCGCGCCGGAACATCACGCGCTTCTCGATCTGTTGCGCGATGCTCTCGGCCACCAGTTGCGCGTCCAGCTCCGGTTTCCTGATCTCGGCGATGTTCAGGCGCACGTCCTGCACCGCCATCTTCATCAGCTTCGCGACCTCGATCCTGAGCTTCTCGATGTCCTCGCCCTTGCGGCCGATCACCACGCCCGGCCGCGCCGTGTGGATGGTGATGTTGGCCTTGCGCGCGGCGCGCTCGATGTGGATGCGGCTGACCGACGCGTCGGCGAGCTTCTTCCTCAGGAACTCGCGCACCCTCCAGTCGGAGAGGATGAATGACGGGAAGCTCCTGGTATCCGCATACCAGCGGGAGGCCCACTCGCGCGTGATGCCGAGGCGGATGCCGATCGGGTTGACCTTCTGACCCATTTGCTGCTCCGTTCTCCCGCTTGATTACCGGGCCTTGTCGGCCACGGTCACTCTGATGTGGCTCAGCCGCTTCACGATGCGGTTGCCACGGCCCTTCGCCCGCGCGTGGAAACGCTTCGCCGTCGGCGCCGCGTCCACCTCGATGCGGGAGATCTTCAGTTCGTCGATGTCCGCGCCGAGATTTTGCTCGGCATTCGCGATCGCGGATTCCAGCACCTTGCGCACGATGCGCGCGCCCTTCTTCGGCGTGTACGCGAGCACGGCGAGCGCCTGCCCGACCTGCTGGCCGCGGACCATGTCGGCCACGAGCCGGCATTTCTGGGGTGAGATGCGCGCGTGGCGCAGAATGGCTGACACCTGCATCGCATTACTCCGGTGGCGTCTCGACTTTCTTGGCCGACGAGTGACTCTTGAATATCCGCGTCGGCGCGAATTCCCCAAGCTTGTGGCCCACCATGTTTTCCGTCACGAGCAGGGGCACGTGCTGGCGACCGTTGTGCACGGCGATCGTCAGGCCGACCATGTCGGGCAGGATCATCGAGCGCCGCGACCAGGTCTTGATCGGGCGGCGGTCATTCTTGTCGCGGGCCACCTGCACCTTCTTCGCGAGGTGCAGATCCACGAACGGGCCCTTCTTCAGCGAACGTGCCATCTCGCTTACGCTCCTTTCTTGCGCCTGCGCACGATGAACGCATCGGTACGCTTGTTGTTGCGCGTCTTCTTGCCCTTGGTATGCCAGCCCCACGGGGACACCGGGTGCGGGTTACCCTGGCCGGAGCGGCCCTCGCCGCCGCCGTGCGGGTGGTCGACCGGGTTCATCACGACGCCGCGCACCGTCGGGCGGATGCCGCGCCAGCGCTTTGCGCCGGCCTTGCCGAACACGCGCAGGTTGTGCTCGTCATTGCCGATCTCGCCGATCGTGGCGCGGCAGTCCACGCTGACCTTGCGGGTCTCGCCGGACTTGAGGCGCAGGATCGCATTGCCGCCCTCGCGGCCCGAGTACGACGCGGAACTGCCCGCCGCGCGCGCGATCTGGCCGCCCTTGCCGGGCTTCAGCTCGACGTTGTGCACCAGCGATCCGACCGGGATGTGCCGCAATGGCATCGCATTGCCGGCGCGGATCGGCGAGTCGGCACCGGACTGCAGCTCGTCGCCGGTATCCACGCCCTTCGGCGCGAGGATGTAGCGGCGTTCGCCATCCTTGTAGAGCAAGAGCGCGATGTACGACGAGCGGTTCGGGTCGTACTCGAGGCGTTCGACTTTCGCGACGATGCCGTCCTTGTCGCGGCGGAAATCGATCAGCCGGTAGTTGTGCTTGTGGCCCGAGCCCTTGTGGCGCGTGGTCATGCGGCCGACGTTGTTGCGCCCGCCGGTGGACTTGTGGCCGGCCACGAGCGCGCGCACCGGCGCGCCGCGGTGCAGCTTGGAGCGATCTGGACGCAGCTGGAAGCGCGTTCCCGGCGACGTCGGCTTCAGTTTCTTCAGTGCCATGATCCTGTCCTGTCTCAGGCGCGCTCAGCGCCGCCCATCTCGATGGCCTGGCCCTCAGCCAGGCGCACATAGGCTTTCTTCCAGTCCGACCGGCGGCCCTCGGCGCGCCCGAATCGCTTGTTCTTGCCCGCCACGTTGACGACCCGCACGGTGTCGACCTTGACCGTGAACATGAACTCGACGGCCGCGCGGATTTCCGGCTTGGTCGCGTCGGTGCGGACCCGGAACACGTACTGGTTGCCCTGGTCGGCGATGCGCGCACTCTTTTCCGACACATGCGGCGCGATCAGCACGTTGATCAGCCGTTCCTTCGATATCGCGCTCATGCCAGCTTCTCCTCGAGCATGCGCAGCGCACCGACGGTCGCCAGCACCTTTTCGTAGCGCGCCAGGCTCATCGGATCGAGGCTCGCGACCGGCAGCACGTCCACGCCCACCAGGTTCCGCGACGCGAGGTGCAGCTTCTCGTCGTAGGCCTCGATCAGGATCAGCACGTTGTCGAGCCCGAGCTCGGCCAGCTTGCCGACCAGTATCTTGGTCTTCGGGGCATCGAGCTCGAGCGCGCCGGTCACCAGCAGCCGCTCCTGGCGGGCGAGTTCCGACAGCATCGAGCGAATCGCGCCGCGATACATCTTGCGATTGACCTTCTGCGCGTAGCTACGCGGCTTCGCCGCGAATGCGCGGCCGCCGCCGACCCAGATCGGGCTCCTGATGGAACCCGCGCGCGCGCTGCCCGTGCCCTTCTGGCGCCACGGCTTCTTGCCGCCGCCGCGCACCTCGGCCTTGGTCTTCTGCGCCTTCGTGCCCGAGCGGCCCGCGGCCGCGTAGGCGGTCAGCACCTGATGGATCAACGGCTCGTTGAATTCACGGCCGAAGGTCGCATCGCTGACATCGATCTCGGAGCCGGACGCCCCGCCATTCACCAGCTTCAGCTTCATCGCTAGTGCCCCTGCATCACTTCTTCGTAGCGGCCACGAACTTGCGGCGCTTGCCGGCCTCGGCCTTGACCGACGGCCGCACGACGACGCGCCCGCCCGGGGCGCCAGGCACCGACCCGCTGACCAGCAGCAGGTTGCGCTCGAGGTCCACCTGGACGACCTTCAGATTCTCTTCGGTGCGGCGCACGTTACCCATGCGTCCCGCCATGCGCTTGCCCGGGAACACGCGACCCGGCGTCTGGCGCTGGCCGATCGAGCCCGGCGAGCGGTGCACGACCGATGCGCCGTGGCTCGCGTAGCCGCCGGCGAAACCGTGACGCTTCATGACGCCGGCGTAGCCCTTGCCGATCGTCGTGCCCGTGACGTCGATGACCTGGCCGGCCGCGAACATGTCGACCTTCAGTTCGGCACCCGTCTTGAGCTCCTTGCCCTCGCCCTCGGCAAGGCGGAACTCGAACAGGCCCTCGCCCGGCAGCACGCCCGGCTTGGCGTAATGGCCGGCGGCAGGTTTCGTCAGGCGGGAGGCGCGACGCGTGCCGACCGTCACCTGGACGGCGCGATAACCGTCGGGGCTCGCGTCCTTGACCTGGACGATGCGGTTTGGCAATGCCTCGATGACCGTCACCGACAGGGCGTCGCCCGCGTCAGTGAAAACCCGAGTCATGCCGGCCTTCCGGCCGACCAGACCTATGGTCATGATTTATATCCTTTTTTCACCACACCGGCTGCAATTGGCCGATGCTGTCCCAACGACCGCGGTCGTCCCCGCGAAAAGCCGCCTAGTATAGCCGCCCGCCGGTTCAGTTCAACTTGATCTGCACGTCCACGCCGGCCGGCAATTCGAGCCGCATCAGCGCATCAACCGTTTTGTCGGTCGGGTTGAC
>JBATEA010000007.1:0-10473 GCA_049663745.1 Steroidobacteraceae bacterium
TCGGAAGCGACGATCACGTACGCGCACACCAGTCTCGGGCCCGCCGGTGATGCGTTTGTCGCCTCGTTCACGGAAGAGCATTACCGGCAGTTCATGCACGACTGGGAATCACGGATGAATCATTACCTGACCCATGGAACAGTGCTCGGCGCGGCATCAATCGGCGCTTGATTTCGCGACCGGCTTGAAGAGCGCGTTCCCGACCCAGCTCACGAGGCTGACGATGATCGCGGTCCAGAACGCCGCCCAGAATCCCAGCACGGTCATACCCGGCAGGAATGCCGCGACCAGGCCCACCATCGCGGCATTCACGACCAGCAGGAAGAAGCCGAGCGTGATCAGCGTCAGCGGCAACGTCAGCAGGATCGCCAGCGGCCGGACGATGGCATTGACGATGCCGAGCAGCAACGCCGCGAGGATCAGGGTGATCGGGCTGTTGACGGATATCCCGTCCACCCACTCCGTCGCGAGCCACAGGCCGAGTGCGGCGATCAGCGCGCGGAGGATGAAGGATGTCATGGGGCGTCAGCGTACGCGACGACCGCGCTTGATGACAATATCCACGAATTGAAGCAGGTCGGGGTGACGCAGCAGGTCGCCGCGGACGGCGATTACGTCAGCGTACTTGCCGGGCGTCAGCGCCCCCGTCTCGTGGCCCACGCCCATCGCCGCCGCTGCGTCATGGGTCGCCGCCTGAATCGCACGCTCCACCGGCATGCCGCAGTCGTGCACCCAGAAATCGATCTCCTGCCAGGTCGCGCGTGAGTGCAGGTGGCCCGGCGCGCCGGCGTCGGAGCCCAGCACCAGGCGGAGCTTGGCTTCATCCAGCTGGGCGAGCTTGGCGCACAAGGTGCTGGCGCGCGCCGCCGGCATGTCGAGCCCGGTCACGCGATCGAGATCGGCGAGCGAGCCCAGGATGTCGCTCGCGACCAATGGCGGCAATTCCGCCGTTGCGCGGGGATCGTCGAGCGGTTCCGCATTCTTGCGCAGCGCCTCGAAGTTCAGCACTGCGGAAATTGCCGGGCTCCATGACAGCGCCCGCGCCGCGGGATCGCTCAGTCGCTGGCGAAGTGCGACCACGACACTGTCCGGGAATGGGGCCACGCCCATATTGGTGCCGAGAAAGCCGTCGAACTGCAGCTGGATGCCGCGCTCGACGTCGGCAGGGCGATCCGCATAGGCGTGGATCGCAAGCCCGCGGGCGCGCGCCTCATTGACGGCGGCTGAAAGTTCCTCGGCGGTCCAGAGATCCACTTCGGCAAGCAACAGGTAATCCACGCCCGCAGCCGCAAGTTGCGCGACTTTCGCCCTCGCGTCTTCGGCGCCATTGACTGCCCATTGCCAGTCTTCCGTGCCGGGTGCCACCTGTTTGCGCAGCAACGGCCCCGAAACGTAAAGCGTCGGCCCATTGATCAGGCGATCGCGGATGCGCGAGCGAACATTGATCGCGGCTTCGAGCGGCGCCGCGGTATCGCGCGCGCTCGTGACGCCGGCCTGCAGCAGCTGCCGCGCGGCGATCGGCATCACCACCCGCTCCGCGAGCGGCCCGTAGGTCTCGTTCCAGCGCGCCGTGTCGCCATGACCCAGGCGCATCAGGCTGACCTGCATGTCCCAGAGGCCGGGCAGCACGGTCATGCCTTCAGTGGAGATGACCTCGGCTCCTTCCGGCACCAGGACCTGGCCGCGGCCGCCGACCGCGAGGATGCGTTCGTCCTCGATGACGACCACGCCGTTGGCGATCGGAGGATTGCCATAGCCGTCGATGACCGTGCCGCCCGAAAGCACGATCGTTGCAGCCTGCGCAGTCGCTGCCAGGCACCAGACCGCGAGCACCGCGAGCGCGCGCCTCATGCCGCGAAGTCCTTGATTTCCCCGTTCCGCAATCGCGTCTGCAGCAACCCGAATGCAAGCGCCCATCCGCTCTTCAGCTGCTTCAGCACCGGGGTCCAGTCGGGATTCGACGGAATGCCGGAGCCCATCACGCGAATCATCCGCCGCCCCTTGTGCTCGTCGATCAGGAGGTCCTCGACCAGCGCGCCCTCGGTGAGCGGCGGCCACTGGGGGCTGGGCTCGAAGATCAACTGCAGGCGCACGCCCGGCTCGAATCGTTCGATGAACGCTTCGCGCCGCCCGAACAGTCGCGACACTGCGAAATACCGCCCCCCGACGCGCGGCTCGACGATCGCGTGGTCGCCGTACCAGAGCGCGAGGCATTCCGGCTCGACCAGCGCCCGCCATAGCGTCGCTGCGCCCGCCTTCGTCTCGAAGCCCTGCAGGTAACCCTTGGTCAACAATCGCATCTTGTCTTCACGGCTCCTTTTCGCCGGCCTCGGCGGCATTGCGGCGGCGGAGTTCCTTGTCGCGCTGCATCCGCAGATTGGCTGCACCGATGATGTCGTCGTACTGCATGCCGTCGCGCGGATAGCTCGCCGCGCCGACGCTGACGGTCATGCGCTGCAGGCGCTCGCCGACCGGGAACAGGCTCTTGTAGACATTATTGCGCACCCGCTGTGCGACCGTTTCCGCGACTTCCGGCGTCGCTTCCGGGAGGAACAGCACGAATTCGTCGCCGCCGTATCGGGCGGCGATGTCGCTGCTGCGGATCGCCCGCTGGATCGCACCGGCGACCGTCGTGATCGCGCGGTTGCCGCTCTGGTGCCCGTGCGTGTCGTTCAGCAGCTTCAGCTGGTCCATGTCCACGATCAGGATCCCATACCCGCCACGCCCGATGCGCGAACGGAGTTCATGCTCGCGGTGCAGCTGCGCGCGGAAGGCGCGCAGGTTCAGCATCCCGGTCAGCGCGTCCCGCTCCGCCATTTCCTCGATGCGGCGCCGCGCATTGATGACGGAACCGGCGAGCACCTGCGTCAGGTATGCGACCAGCGCATAGGGACCGAGTTGACCGAACAGCCGAACCAGGAGCTCCGGCGTGCTCGGGAACTTGCCGTCGCCGACGATCACCGACAGATAGGCGAGCACGACGCCGGCGAACACGATGCTCGCGCCACGCGCGCCGAGCGTCATCGCCGCCACGACGATCGGCAGCAGATACAGGTTGATCAGGGGGCTTTGGGTGCCGCCGGTCTGGATGGCGGCCACCGTGATGAACGCAACCATCGCGGCGGCCGAGAGCGCGATGCGCTCACCCGTGCCCCGCACCGGAAATCCGCGCCAGCGCAATGCCAGCACGAAGATCGTGAACAGCGCGATCGCTGCGTACAGGATCTTCGGCGAAGACGGCCGGGTGTACGGAACGAATACATAAAGCCCGACGGCCAGCAGCACGAGCCAGTCCACGCGCATCAGGCTCGTGCGGATGCTCGGTTGTCCGGGGGGCCGGATATCCGGGCTGTCGGCGCCGGTCTCCGGCTCTGCGACGGGCTTATCCCGGGTTTCCGTCATTGGCGCGCCGCTCGGCTGCGCTGCAGTTGCGACTCGATCCGCTGACTTGCCGCCGGATCCTGCAGCTGCGCCACCAGTTCCAGTGCGAAATCGAGCGCGGTTCCCGGGCCGCGTGACGTGATCACCCGGTCATCCACGACGACCGGTTCGTCGACCAGTGTCAGGTCGGCGGCGCTGTTCAGGAATCCCGGATAGCAGGTCGCGCGGCGTCCCTTCAGGACGCCCGCAGCCGCGAGCGCCATCGGCGCGGCGCAGATGGCCGCGACATGGCGGCCAGCGCCGTAATGCCTGCGAATGATCGCGGCGACGCGCGGATCGTCCTTCAGGTTCGAGGCGCCGGGCATACCGCCCGGCAGCGCGATCAGGTCGAATAGCTGCCCGGACACTTCATCGAGCGCCGCATCGGCCGTGAGCGCAATGCCGTGCGATCCGCGGACCGGGTTCCCGGCAAGGCTCGCGACGACGACCTCGATGCCGGCGCGCCGCAGTATGTCGATGATCGTGACGGCCTCCAGTTCCTCGAATCCCTCCGCCAGCGGTACCAGCACGCGTTTCATCGCGGCTACCGCCTGGCCGGCGCGATTTTCGCCGCGGCCAGCGCAGGGCTTCCATCCTTCAGCCATGCGATCGCCGCGCGCACGTCGGGGTCCTTCGCAACGACCGGTGCGACCCGGCCGTCCGGCACCGGCACGTCGGGAAGCGCGATGTCCGGTTCGATGCCGCGCTCGTGGATGGAAACGCCGGACGGCGTGAAATACCGCGAAGTAGTCAGCTTGAGGGCCTGCCCGCCGGTCAGCGGCAGCACGGTCTGCACGGAGCCCTTGCCGAATGTCTTGCGCCCCAGCAGCGTCGCCCGCCCGTTGTCGTGGAGGGCGCCCGCGACGATTTCCGCCGCGGATGCGGAGCCTTCGTTGACCAGGACCGCGATGCGCGCACCTCGTGAAAGATCGCCGGCCGCGGCGTCCATGCGGAAACTCGCTTCCGGCGCCCGGCCCTCGGCCGTCACGATGATGCCGCGCTCCAGGAATGCGTCGGAAACCTCGACCGCCGCATCTAGCACGCCGCCGGGGTTGTTGCGCAGGTCGAGCACGATGCCACGCAGGTGGCCACCCGCCTGTGCCTGCAACGCTTCCAGCGCCTGGTCGAAGTCCGGCCCGGTCGTGTCGCTGAACTGCGAGATGCGCAGGTAGCCGTAACCCGGCTCCAGCATTTCGTGGCGCACGGAATGGACCGAAACGACCGCCCGCTCGATTGCGAAGTCGAGCGGCACGGGCGCGGACTGGCGGCCGATCTTCAGTTTCACGATCGTGCCCGGTTCGCCGCGGATGTGCGCGACGGAATCTGCAAGCGCCGTACCCTCGACCGGCTTGCCGTCGACCGCGACGATCCTGTCGCCGGCGCGGATCCCGGCGCGCGCCGCGGGGGATTCGTCGATCGGCGAGATGACGACGATCGCGCCGGCATCGAGCGTCACCTCGACGCCAATCCCTGAGTAATTGCCCTCGGTCGCAATCTTGAGTTCCTCGAACTCGCCGGCGTCCATGAACATGGAATGCGGATCGAGCTCGCCGACCATGCCGCGGATGGCGCTGGACATGAGCTTGTGGTCGTCGGTGCGCTCGACGTAGTCGGCGCGGATCCGGTCGAGCACCTCGGAGAGGAGTTTCGCGTCCCTGCGCGGCAGGTCCGTGGACGACTGCTCGCGGCCGGCGAGCCAGAAACCAGCGCCCGCAAGCATCACGCCCAGGATTCCGCCGGCAAGGCCGGCAAGCAGCATGCGCTTCGGGTCGCTCATGGCTCCATGGTACCCGTGGCCGCGGGGCGGCCGCATCTCCGGACGCCTGCCGTCCCTACTGCGCCGCCAGTTCCTCGTACAGATCGAGGTCCGCGAGCACGTCGGAAAGCGGCGTCGGGCGGCCCATTGCGAAACCCTGGCCGAAATCCACGCCGAGGCTCGCCATGCGCGTGCGCAGGTCGTCCGTTTCGACGTACTCCGCCACGGTCAGCATGCCCATCGTGCGCGCGAGCTGCGCGATCGCGCGGACCATCGATTCAGTGCGCTGGTTGGTGCCGGCATCGCGGACGAAGCTGCCGTCGATCTTGAGGACCGAGATCGGCAGGGCCTTCAGATAGGCGAGCGAGCTGAGGCCGGTCCCGAAGTCATCCAGCGCGAAGCTGCACCCCAGCACGCGCAGGCGTTGCATCAGCCGGTCGGCGCGCGTCAGGTTCGAGACCGCGGAAGTCTCCGTCAGCTCGAAGCTCAGCATTTTCGGCGGCAAGCCGCTGGCCTTGACGCTGCTCTCGAGGAAGTCCACGAATTCCTCCGACGCCACCGACGCGCCGGAAATGTTGATCGAAAATTGCATGCCGCAGCCGCGCAGCTTGACGGCATGCCGGCTGAGGGTTCCCAGTGCGTTCTTGATGACCCAGCGGTCGATGGCCGGCAGCATCTGGTAGCGTTCCGCCGCCGACAGGAATTTCTCGGGCGGCAGGATCTCGCCGGTTTCTGACACCATGCGCAACAGCAGTTCGAAGCGCGGTTCGGTGCGCTCCGGGCCCAACGGCAGCACCGGCTGGGCGTAAAGCACGAAACGGTCCGCCTCCAGCGCCTCGTGCAGCCGCTGCACGACCAGTACGTCGGTATGCCGGCGCATGATGCTCTGGTCGGCGTCCTGGAAGATTTCCACGCGGTCGCGCCCGCGGTCCTTGGCCGCCTTGCAGGCCAGCTCGGCATTCGCCATGCCGTGCGCAAGCGCGTTCTGCGACTCCGGCAGTTCCGCGACACCGATGCTGACCGACACCTGGACAGTCCCGTCGCCACGCGTGTGTGTCAGCTCGAAGCACTGGCGCCGCAGCATTTCGGCTATCTGCTGCGCGAACTCGAGCTTGCAGTCCGGCAGGAAGACCGCGAAGCGGTCGCCCGCGATTCGCGCAGCAAGCGCGCCCGGGCGCGCCTTCTTGCGCAGCACCTCGGCGATCTTGCCGATCAGCTCGTCGCCGATGTGCATGCCGAAATTGTCGTTGACGACGTGCAGGCGATCGGCATCGATGTAGAGCACGCAGTCCGGCGCGTTCTCACTGCGAGTGCCGATCACGGCGCGCACCTGCATCTCGAACGCCGAGCGAGTCAGCAGCGCCGTGAGCGCGTCGAAATTGGCCTGCAGCGTCGCCGTGGTCTTGCGTGACAGCAGCTCGACGAGACGCTCGGTGCGCGCCTCGAAATTCGCGCCGTCGCTCCCACGGAACAGCGCAAGAAACCCGATTACGCGGCCGGAGGCGTGACGCACCGGCGTCGACAGTATCTTGAATGGCGGCAGCTCGACCGGGCGCGGCTTGATCTTGTTGATGACCAGGTTGCGGCGTTGCAGCTGCGCCCAGTTCAGCAGGTGGCGGTGAATCTTGGTCAGGACCTCGACGCGCGGCTTCTCGCCGGCCGGCGCCTTGCAGATCGCGATATTGCGCTCCGGGACGACCAGGGCACCCAGGATGCAGTCGAGATGGTCCACGCACGTCTGCACCAGCGCGCCCAGCTCGTCGCCCTGCAATGGGCTCTCCGGATCGTCCGGCGCCATCCGAAGCAGCAGCTCCAGGTCGCCATCGCGCGATTCCAGGTCGCGAGTCAGCTCGTCCAGGTTGACGCGCGTCTCGAGTTCGCGTTGCAGGCATTCGAGCGCCGGCTGCACCAGCGTCTGTACGAATGAATATGGCCGGCTTTCGCCGTCGCGGGTCAGGAGCGCAACGATCGCGATGACGTTGCCTTCATTGTCGCGAAGGCGGAACACGTAGGCGGGTGCGCCCTCGTGGTCCTGGCTGAAGCCGTCCATGCGGCCGGTCGTCGCCGGCGGGACATTCGTAAGCGCCGCCTGCACCAGCGGCAACGGATCCGGGCCGTCGTAACCGTCCGCGACCCACATCGCGAGGCCACGTGAGTCATAGATGCCGACGCCCAGGGCGCGCGGCATCAGCATCCGCAGCAGCTGGCCGTACGGCTCCAGGCCTGGCCTGGCGTTTGCGAGGTGTAAGGGTAGATCCTGGGCGGTCGAAGCCACGGGCACGTGTTCCTGTCCGGCGGTATTGCCGGAGTCACACGCAAGCGTCGCCGAAGCTGGTCCGGGTCGTCTTTGACGTAATCCGCAGATTGGCCAACCAGACGCAGTTCACGTCAGGGGGCGGGCCGGCGGAACCAGGGGACGGGGTCTACAGGGACGGCCCCGCGGCGGATTTCGAGGTAGAGGCCGGGCTGGCTGCGGCCGCCGCTGTCACCCACGGTGGCGATGACTTCGCCGCCCTCCACCCGGTCCCCGACGCTTTTGAAAAGCTGTTCGTTATGAGCGTACAGGCTCATGTAGCCGCCGTGGTCGACGATCAGCAGAAGCCCCATTCCCGGCAGCCAATCGGAATAGGCGATCCGCCCTTCGTACAGCGCCCGGACCTCGGCGCCGCGGCCCGCTTCGATCAGCACGCCGTTCCACTTGAGGCCACCGCCGCGCGGCTGGCCGAAGCGCGCGGCAATCCGGCCCCCTGTCGGCCAGGCCAGCTTGCCGCGAAGTTTTTCGAAGGCCTGCCCGGCGCCCGGCGGCAGGTCGCGCAGCGCGCGCCGCAGGTCTGCAACCAGTTTCTCGAGCCCCGCGGCTTCGCGCTTCAGCTTGGCGATCGTGTCGCTGTTGTTCCGGATCTGCGAATTGATGGCGCGGACAGCTTTGCCGCGCTCGGTGCGCGCCGAGTCCACGGATGACAATTCCCTGCGGCTGCCGGCTTCGAGCGAGGCCAGCCGTTCACGCTCCTCCGTTTCCTGCCGGGCAGCCCCTTCGAGCGAGGCGACGGCCGCTTCGATCTCAGCGATCTTCCCGGCGCGCGCGCGGCCCAGGTAGGAGTAATAAATCAGCATGCGCCCGAAGGCAGCCGGGTCTTCCTGGGAAAGCAGCATCTTCAGCTGCTCTTCGCGCCCGCTCATGTAAGCGGATCGCAATTGCATCGCGAGCGCAGCGCGCTGCTCGCGCAGCGTCCGCTCCGTGCGTTCGCGCAGGGCGGTCAGTTCGGAGAGGCGCGCGTCACTCGCCGCAAGTTGCTTGCGGACGCTGCCGAGCCTGCCACGCGCGTTGCGCACCTTTTCCTCGGCGTCGCGAAGCTGTGCCGAAAGGGCATCGCGGCGGTCCGTATCGCGGCGGATCGAGCGCTGCAGGTCTTCAATGCGCCCGCGGACCTGCTGCAGCTGCTTCTCCGGGTCGCGCTCGGCTGGCAGCGCGCTCGCCGAAAACAACAACAAGAGGGCGCCGATGCACGCAAGTCCTTGTTTTGTCAGGACCTAATCCTCGTCCGTCGCGGCATCGAGCCGCCTTTTCCTGCGCTGATATAATGCGCGGCCGTTTTTGCCCTGGGTCACGCGGCCGACCCGTGACCCGCCCCATGGACCGATTGCTCGATTATTTCACCAATCATCCGTTCCTGGCTGGCGGCCTGGTGCTGATGGCGCTGGTCGTCATCGCCTATGAAATGCGGCGGCAGGGACAAGGCTCGACCGCGGTCGCGCCAAATGACGTGATACGCATGATGAACGAAGGCGCCGTGCTCGTTGACCTGCGCCCGGCCAACCAGTTCAAGGACGGCCATATCGCAGGCGCGCGAAACATCCCTGGCGACCAGATTGCCGGTGACGCCAGGGCGCTCGAGAAACTGGCCGGAAAAACGCTGATCATGTGCTGCGACACGGGCTCGACGGCCGGCGCCGCGGTAAGGACGCTGACACGCGCCGGTTTCAAGAATGTCTTCAGCCTGCGCGGCGGCCTCGCCGCCTGGCGCCAGGACAATCTGCCCGTCATGAAGGGTTGAAACGTGCCGGCGGCAGCGGTGACCGTCTTGACCGCCTGCCGTCGGAAGGCGCATGAAGCACAGCAACATCATTAATGTAAATGTAAATGTGAGGAATGAAGATGGCTGACGAAAACAATCCCCTGGCAGGCGGCATCGGCGATCCCTCCGCCAATGGACAGGGTCCGGCGGTTGCGCTGCAGACGGTCTATATCAAGGACCTGTCATTCGAGTCCCCGAAGGGCCCGTTCCTGCCGGCGCAGGCGCAGGATCCCAAGATTTCGCTGAATCTCAACACCACATCGAACACCGTAGGCCAGGACGCCCATGAGGTCGTGCTGACGGTGACCCTCGAGGCGAAGAACGGCGAAGTCGCCGTTTATCTGGCGGAGGTCAAGCAGGCCGGCGTGTTCGTCGTGCGCGGTTTCGGTCCAGAGGAGACTCGGCGCATCCTGGGCTCGTTCGCACCGAACATCCTGTTCCCGTACATCCGCCAGACGGTGTCGGACGTCGTGACCAAGGGTGGATTCCCGCCGTTCCTGCTGCCGCACGTCAATTTCGACGCACTGTTCGAGCGCTCGCTGCAGGAACGCGCCGCGCGCCAGGCGCAAGGATCGGCGCCCGAACAGGCGAACTGAGAATCCGCATGCGGCCGATCGTCGTGCTCGGCGCCGGCTCCTGGGGCACGGCGCTCGCGATCCAGTTCGCGCGCAGCGGCCGGCCGACCGTGTTGTGGGGCCGCGAAGAAGACAATCCCGCCGAGCTCGCCCGCGCGCGCCGCAATGAGCGCTACCTGCCCGGCGCGGAGTTCCCTCCCTCGCTCGCGATCGAACCGGACATCGCGAAGGCGGTCGCGAGCGGCGACGACCTGTTGCTCGCCGTGCCGTCGAGCGCGCTTCGGATCGTGCTGCAGCAGATCAAGCCGTTGCTCGGTCCGCAGGCGCGTGTCGCCTGGGCCAGCAAGGGATTCGAGCTTTCGACCGGCAAGCTGCCGCACCAGGTTGCGCAGGAAGTGCTGGGCCCGAAAATTCCGCTCGCGGTGCTCTCGGGCCCGACGTTCGCGCGCGAAGTCGGCGAAGGGCTTCCGACCGCCATCGCCGTGGCGTCGCCCGATGCTGCTTTCGCGCTCGGGCTTGCAAAAAGCCTGTCCGCCGATAATTTCCGCGCCTACACGCAGACCGACATCGTCGGCGTCGAAATCGGCGGTGCGGTCAAGAACGTGATCGCCATCGCGACCGGCGGCTCCGACGGCATGGGCTATGG
>JBATEA010000008.1:0-2788 GCA_049663745.1 Steroidobacteraceae bacterium
GCGACCTGACCGTGCAGGCGACCGTGACCGACGACATCACGGGCGCGATCGCGGACTCGATCAATTACGCGATCGAGGCCCTGCGCGAACTCGTCGCGACGATCAACGAGACGGCGATGCAGCTCGACTCGGCGGCGCGCCAGACCCAGGCGGCGGCGGGGCACCTGGCCAAGGCGAGCGTCGCGCAGTCGCGCCAGGTGGCCGCGGCCACCGACGCGGTCGGCGCGATGGCGGCTTCGATCGAGGAAGTGTCCGGCAACGCTGAGCGCTCCGCGGACGTCGCGCGCCACGCGGTGGATGTCGCGCACAAGGGCGGCGACGCAGTGCGGCGCACGATCGACGGCATGAACACGATCCGCGAGAATATCCAGGACACGTCCAAGCGCATCAAGCGCCTCGGCGAGAGCTCGCAGGAGATCGGCAATATCGTCGAGCTGATCAACGACATTGCCGAGCAGACCAACATCCTCGCGCTCAACGCATCCATTCAGGCCTCGATGGCGGGCGAATCGGGCCGCGGCTTTGCCGTGGTCGCCGATGAGGTGCAGCGCCTGGCAGAGCGCGCCGGGCATGCGACCCGGCAGATCGAAGTGCTGGTCCGCACGATCCAGACTGATACCAACGAGGCCGTGGTCTCGATGGAGCGCACCACCACCGACGTGGTCGGCGGCGCGCTGCTCGCGGAGAACGCCGGCTCCGCGCTCGGCGAGATCGAGAGCGTTTCCAACCAGATCGCCCAGCTCGTGCAGAACATTTCCGCGAGCGCGCGCCAGCAGGCCGCAACTTCGTCGCACATTTCGCGGACCATGCAGGTGCTGCGCGAGATCAGCCAGCAGACCGCCGACAACACGAGTGCGACGTCGAACGCGATCGGCCGGCTCGCCGAGCTGTCGGCGCAGCTTCGCAAATCCGCGGCCGGATTCCGGCTGCCGCAGGAACTTCCGGTGGCTGGCAAGCGCGCCGCGCCGCCGGCCGCTGCCAAACCGGGTGACGCGCAGGCAAAGCGCATCGCCAGCGCGGGAGGCTGAACGCCCGTGGCGGACTTCCCCTCGGTAAACGAGCAGGCCCTGCATCTGGTCGCCCGCGAACTCGCGGCGACCCTGAATGAGGTCCGCATTGCGCTCGAGGCCGCCGCCGAGACCCCGGCCGACAAGGCCCCGATCGCGCAGACCGCCGAATTGATGCACGGCGCGCGCGGTGTGCTGCGCGTGGTCGAGGTTTACGGCGCCGCGCTGCTCGCCGAGGAAATGGAGCAGTCGGCGCGCTGGCTCGCCACGAATACCACCGACGCACGGCAGGTCGTCGACGGCCTGGATGCGCTGATGCGTTCCAGCGTCCAGCTCCCCACCTATCTCGAGCGCGTGCTGGGCGGCGGCCGCGACCTGGCGCTTGTTCTGCTGCCGCTGCTCAATGACCTGCGCGCCGTGCGCGGCGCGCCACTGCTGTCGGAGGGAACGCTCCTTTCGCTGAACCTGAGTTCGGAGAAGGCGCCCGCGGGCTACGAGCCGAAAGCCGGCGAGCCGAAACTGACGGTGCCGCAATGGGCGCGCCGCTTGCGGCCGAAGTTCCAGGCCGGGCTGCTTGCGCTGATCCGCGGCGAGGGCCCCGAGGCCGGGCTCGGCGTGCTGTCCGAGACCGCCACGCGTCTGGAGTCGGCCGCGACCACCATTGCAGTCTTCCAGCTCTGGTGGGTGACCGGCGCATTGATCGATGCGCTGCGCGCCGGCGGCCTGCAGGCGAGCGCGACCGTCAAGCGCCTGCTGGGGCAGGCGGACCGCGAAATGCGACGTCTTTACGAGCTTGGCGAGCCCGCCTACGCCGAGCATCCGCCGATCGAATTGCTGAATAACCTGCTCTTTTACGTTGCGCGCGCCGAAACCCGCGGCGAGCGCATCGATGCGGTGCGCAGCTCATTCCGCCTGAATGAGCTGCTGCCGGTCGACGCGTCCGTGGAGCAGGAGAGGGAATCCCTGTCCGCACCGTCGGTGCGCCTGATGCGCACCGTCGCCGCCGCGATCAAGGAAGACCTCGGACGCGTCAAGGATGCACTCGATCTCTACACGCGCAAGGGCGGGCCACCCGAGGAACTCGCGCCGCAGGTCGAGCTGCTGAAGAAGATCGGCGACACGCTGGCGGTGCTGGGCTTGGGCTCGATGCGCGAGCTGGTGCAGGGCGAGCTTGCGCGCCTGACCGACATCATCGGACGCCGCGTGCCGGCCGAGCAGGACAAGCTGATCGACATCGCCGCGACGCTGATCGGCATCGAGGACGGCCTGGACGACGCGCTGGTGCGTCTGATCATGCCGCCCGGCGCCCCGGCGCCCGGGGCCGAGACGGATCCGGAATTCCGCCTGGTCACCGAGGCGGTGCTGCGCGAGTGCATCGTGAATCTCGCGCGCATCAAGGAGCTGGTCGGGCAGTCGCTCGATCCGGTCGCGGATCCGGTCAGCGCCGACGCCGCACCCGCGCTCGCGCGCGGCATCACCGCGGGTCTGCTGCTGCTCGGGCGCAACCGGGCGATGGAAGTGATGCGGCGGGTCGGCGATTACGTCGCCGCCATCCTGGGTCCCGGCGCCAGGCCGCGAAGCGAAGAATTCATCGATCGGCTCGCGGATGCGATCGTCGGCATCGAGTACTACATGGAGACTCTGCAGGCGGGGCGCGGCGATCCCTGGTACATGCTGGACAATGCGGAGCGCTGCCTGGCGGCGCTCGACCAGCAACTTGCGGAAGGCGGCCCGCTGCCGCCACCGGCGGTCGCGACGACCGCCGCCGCGGTGCCCTCGGC
>JBATEA010000009.1:0-9371 GCA_049663745.1 Steroidobacteraceae bacterium
CTCAGGAAGAATGTGGTGAAGCCCAGCGTCAGGCCGAACCCCGGCAGGGCACTCGGCGAGCGGAACCAGGTGCCGGTCACGGCTACGCAACCCCGGCTGCGGCGCGCACGAGCAACACGGGCCGCAAACGAGGTCCTTCAAGAAGCGCGTTGAGACGCATCGCGTCGGCGCCTTCGAGCGAATCAAGCCCGAACACCAGTATTGAATTCGCGACGACCGAAAGTTCCTTTTCGAGTTCGCTATCCGCATCGCCGAAGCGCAGTTCAGTGCGCAGGTCGAGCCCGTGCTCGGAGAGCGCACTGGAGCGGGAATCGAGCAGGCGGCGCAGGCAGGCGGCGCGCTGATGTTCGGGGGTTGCGGCATCGTGAATTGCGAGCAACACCGATTCTGCCACCACGTGACGCAGGAGACTTGCGGAAACGCGCAGCACCTCCCGGTTCGATCCGGCGGACGGCAGGATGATGACGCGGGCCGGAAGTGGTGCGCCGGGCGGCAGCACCAGCACCTGAGTCGAGCCGTGCGCGAGATTCCAGAGAGTGGTAGCCAGGCTGCCCGGCCCGGCGCTGAGCACGGGCATGCCGGGTGGCGCGCTGGCCGTACGATAAATACGCGTCGCGATGCGCGTCTGCATGCGCGACGCCATCGTCGCAAGAAGCGGCGTCTCATGCAGGGCCGTCGCCGCGGCCGCGTCGCGGGCCATCACGGTGAAACTCGAGATCGGCGTCGGCAACAGGTGAATGCGCCGCGCGCTGACTGTTACGCGCTGACCGGGCGACAACGGGTTGGCTCGCTGTTCAGGGAAGCTCCGCGACGCGTCGAGCAGCCAGCCACTGCCGTCGGCGCCTTCACGGTCCGGTGTCGCGGGGACCGGGCCTTCCATGGACATTCGGACTCGCAGACGTTCGGTCGCGCCGGCGAACTGCAACTCGTGAACCGTGCCGATGCCCACGCGTGTCATGTCCCTGGCGGCTTCGGCGGTAGTCAGTTCGACTTCCTCCGGGCGGATGACGGCGACCACTTCACGCGGCGTCACATCTTCCGCTGCGGGGCGGTCGAAGCGGAGCGCGTTGTCGCCTCGGTAGCCCAGCACCAGATTCGCCGCGCCGAGGAATGTCGCGACGAAGCGGGTCGCCGGCCGCGCATAAAGTTCATCGGGGCGTCCGCACTCGAGCAACCGGCCCTGGTGCATGACGCCGATGCGATCCGCCATCGCAAAGGCCTCATCCTGGTCGTGCGTGACGAGGATGGTCGTGATGCCGAGTTCGCGCTGGATCTGCCGGATCGTGCGCCTGAGCTCCTCGCGGATCTTGGCGTCGAGTGCCCCGAAGGGTTCATCGAGCAGCAGCACTTCAGGCCGGTGTGCCAGCGCGCGCGCCACGGCGACACGCTGCTGTTGGCCACCGGAGAGCTCGGCCGGCAGGCGCGCGTCCATGCCCTCCAGCGCAACCAGTTGCAACAGTTCCTTGCGCCGCTTCATCCGCTCGACGGCGCGCACGCGGCGCACTCGCAATGCAAATTCGATGTTGTCCGCGACACTCATGTGGCGGAACAGCGCGTAATGCTGGAACACAAAGCCGACGCCGCGGTCGCGCGCGGCGACGCCTGTAACGTCGCGGCCATGCAGCGACACGCGGCCGTGATCCATGTCCACGAGTCCCGCGATGGCGCGCAGCAGCGTGCTCTTGCCGCTGCCACTCGGGCCCAGCAGCACGAGGAATTCGCCCTGCTCGATCTCGAGCGACACGTCGTTGACGACGGGGACGGACCGATACCGCTTCGTGACCTGGTCGAGCGTGATCGACATGACTGCCCACCGGCGGCGGCCCGCAGGGCCGGGAGAATGTACAGGCTAGCTGCGGGCGGGTTCCGGGGTCAGTCGCAGGGCGGTGACAAGCCGGTTACGGCGGGCAAATATGAGACCGCGCCCCCGATCGAGGGCGGCGCGTTGCACGCAGCGACCATCCCACCTAACCTCGATGCCGGGGGATCTGGAAATGGGTATCCTCGATACCGTCATTCTGTTCGTCTACCTGGCGCTGCTGGTGGGCCTGGGCCTTTATGCGCAGCGCCGCAAGCAGAACGTCGAGGATTATTTCGTGGCGGGCCGCCGCAGGGGCCCGGCCACGATTGCCTGCCTGTGGATTGCGGCCTGGATCGGCGGAGCCTCCGTGGTCGGCACCTCGGCGCGCGTGTACGAACTCGGCGTGACCGGTGTCTGGTACATCCTTGCCATTGCGATCGGCTGCCTGTTGTTTGGCCTGCTCGTGGCCAGGCGTGTGAAGCATCTCGGCGACCGCCACCAGCACCTGACTTACCCGGACTTCATCGAGCAGCACTACGACAACCGCACCCGCGTGGTGGCGACCGTCACGACCGTCCTGGCGTACACGGCCTATACAGCCGGCCAGTTCGCAGCCGCGGCCGCGATGCTGCAGGTGCTGCTCGGCTGGGATTACAGCGCCTCGCTGTTGTTGGCCGGCGCCGTCGTGATTCTCTACACCGCTGTCGGCGGTTACCTGGCGGTGACCTATACCGACTGGGTGCAGGTCGCACTGGTGCTGCTTGGCATCGTGGCGATCGGTGTGCCAGTCGCAATTTCGCAGGCCGGCGGCTGGAACGAGATGCAGGCCGCGCTGCCCGCCTCCTACTACGATTTCGGCACCCAGGGATGGGGCCGGATCGCTGCGCTCGTGGTCTCGTTGGTGCTCAGTTTCTTCGTTGCCATGGACAGCTTTTCCCGCAGTTTCGCCGCGCGCGATCAGGCGGCGGCGCAAAATGGCGCGCTGCTCGCCATTGTCCTGATCCTGCCGATTGCCGCGGCAGTGACGTGGCTCGGCCTTGCCTCTGCCGTTCTCTACCCGGGCCATGAATCCGGCGCCGGCATACTCACGACCTTCGTGCTGGAGGCCTTTCCCGTCGGTCTGAAGGGCCTGATGGTGATCGGAATCCTGTCGGCCGTCATGTCGGTCGCATCCATCTGCGTCCTCACGGCATCGGCGAATTACGCACGCGACATCCACCAGCGCTACATCCAGCCGGACATCGCCCACGCCGCCATGCTGCGGCTCGGCACTTTCGCATCCCTGGGCGCGGGCCTGCTCGCCATGCTGATGGCATGGAAGATGCGCGACATCATCGACATCCTGCAGCTCGGCTTCACCATCAACTCGGCGGCGCTGTTCCTGCCGACGATGGCGGCCATTTACTGGGATCGCGTGCCGGCGAGCGCCGCGTTCTGGAGCAGCAGCACATCCCTTGCGACCGTCATTGGCTGGCGCATCGCGGCCGACGCAGGAATGGGCGGCCTGTTCAACATCGATCCGCTGTGGCCCGGATTGCTGGTTTCCGTGACAGTACTGCTGGCCCTGACGGTTCTCGGCCCGCCCCGCGTCGCAAAGGCGGCCGCCTGAACGCGTCGCCGATGACCATCGTATTCGCCGAAATGCCCGAGGCGGCAGGCCGCGACCTGTCGGTCGAGCGCCAGCACCTGCCCGCCGCCGCGCGCATCGAGACTTTTACATACCTCGGCGAACAGGACGCCCTGGTCTCCGCCTGTCGGAATGCCGACGCCATCCTGACGGACTACGTTCCGTTCAACCGGGACGTGCTGCAGCGGCTCCCGCGCTGCCGCATCATTTCGGTTGCTGCAACGGGATGGGACTGCGTGGACGTCCGGGCCGCGGCAGATCGCGGCATCCGCGTGAGCTGTGTCTGGGAATACTGCACCAACGAAGTCGCGGACCACACGCTCGCGCTCCTGCTGGCGCTCAACCGCCAGCTGCTCGCGTACCACCAACAGGTGCAGACCGACCACAGCTGGCGCTGGAATGAAATTCACGGCGTGCAACGCCTTGCCGGCCAGACCCTGGGCCTGATCGGTTTTGGACGTATCGGGCAGGCGGTCTGCCGCCGCGCGCTCGCCTTCGGCCTCTCCATCCTGGCCTGCGATCCGCTGGTGGATTCGGTGACGGCAAACCGCCATGGCGCCCGTGCGGCCGGTCTCGAAGAGCTGCTGGCGAAGTCGGATATCATCAGCCTGCACTGCAATCTCGGCGCCGCCAATCACGGCCTGCTGAACCGCGCGGCGTTCGCCCTGATGCGGCGCAAGCCATTCCTGCTGAACGTCGCGCGCGGTGGATTGATCATCGAGCCCGACCTGGTGGAAGCCCTCGACCAGGGCCTGGTCGCCGGCGCGGCACTCGACGTGCTGGCGCAGGATTCGCCGGACTTGCTGCATCATCCGCTCGCAGGCCGCAGCGACGTGCTGCTGACGCCGCACGTGGCGTTCTATTCCGAGTCGGCGCTGGCCGATCTGCGGCGCATTTCGGCAGGGAACATCCGGGCGTTTCTCGAAGGGCGCCCGGATGAGGTGTTCCGGCTGGTTTCACCGGTGGGAGGCGCAGCGTGAGTGCGGCAGTGACATTCGATGGCGCACCGGAGCAGGGTACTATCAACTTCAGTGTCGGGCAGCCCTCCGCCGACCTGCTGCCATTGGCGATGCTGCAAGGCGCCTGCGAGCGTTTCTTCGCCGGGGCCCAGCCACTCGAATTGAACTACGGTGAACGCCAGGGCGATGTGCGGTTCCGCGAGGCACTCGCGGCATTCCTCGGAAATGCAACCAGTGCATCACTGATGCTGACCGCGGGAATTTCGCAGGCGCTGGATTTCGCCTGCAGCCGCCTCACGCGGCCCGGCGATACGGTATTCGTCGAGGAACCCAGCTACCCTTATTCATTCCCGATCTTCCGCGACCATGGACTCAAGATCATCGGCATACCGCTGGACGGACAGGGCATGGACCTCGATCAGTGCGAGCGTGAGCTCGCAGTGCACCGCCCGAAACTCCTGTACACGATTCCGGCCTACAACAACCCGACCGGACAGACGCAGAGCCGCGAGCGCCGCGAGCGGCTCGTTGCGCTCAGCCGCAAGCACGGTTTCATCATCGCGGCCGACGAGGTTTACCAGCTGCTGCACCACGGCGCGCCGCCGCCGCCGTCGTTCGGAACGCTGATCGAGCAGGGTAATGTGCTTTCGCTGGGATCATTCTCGAAAATCCTGGCGCCCGGCATGCGGCTCGGATGGATCCAGACCAATGCCGAGTTGATGCGAATTTTCACGGCCAGCGGCGCCCTGGTCAGTGGCGGCAATTTCAACCATTTCACCTCGCACATCGTTCGCCAACTCATGGAAGACGGCGAACTGCTGTCCTTTGTCGCGCATCTGCGCTCGAGTTACGCGGCGCGGGCGGAGGCGATGGACACGGCTTTGCACACCCATCTCGAAGGCATCGCGACCTGGCAGAAACCGCTAGGTGGTTATTTTTTCTGGCTCGAGCTGCCGGAGCACATCGATGCCGAGAATTTCCAGGCGGCAGCCCGCGCGGCCGGCAGCGGTTTCCTGTCGGGCAAAGCGTGTTCCACGGCCGGTGGCCTGAAGAACTGCCTGCGCCTCAGCTTTGCCCATTACTCGGTGCCGGACATCCGCGATGGCATCGCCCGCCTGCGACGGGCCTTGCGCGCAATGGATGAGAAAGTGATCGCGTGAGCTCGACTTCCGAACCGGCAGGGACCCTGGATGTCGCGATGGCGCACGCGACACGCCTGCTCGATGCCGATCCCGTCCTCGCCGCCCTGCAGGCGCAGGAGATCCTGAGGGTGATCCCGAACCATGCGCCGGCGGCCATGTTGCTCGCGCTCGCGCACACACGCGCCGGGCGCGGCGACGATGCGATCGCGGCGCTGCGCACGACCGTCGCGCTCAAGCCCGATCACCCTGAAGCCTGGCGTCTGCTCGCCGACCACCTGCTCGCGATCGGCGATGTGGACGGCGCTGATGCGGCCTATGCCCGTCACATCCAGTGCTCGACGCGGAATCCGCTATTGCAGCAGGCCGCCGCCGCAATGATCACGAATGACATTCCGACGGCCGAGCGGCTCTTGAAGGCACACCTGAATCAGGTGCCCACCGACGTGCCTGCGATACGAATGCTGGCCGAGGTCGCGGTGCGCTGCGGTCAGCACGAAGATGCCGAGAAACTGCTGGTGCGCTGCCTCGAGCTCGCGCCGACATTCTTGGCCGCGCGTTACAACTACGCCGTGTTGCTGCATCGCCTCAACAAGGTGGGCGAAGCGCTGGTCGAAATCGAACGCCTCCTGGCGGTCGATCCCCGCAACCCGGGTTATCGCAACCTGCACGCCGTGATTCTCAGCAGGATCGGAGAGTACGAACGATCGAGCCGGATCTACGAGGAATTGCTCGATGAGTATCCGGCCAATGCCAAGGCCTGGCTGAGCTACGGCCACGTGTTGAAAACGGAGGGCCGCCAGGACGAGTCCATCGCCGCTTACCGTCGGAGCATCGCCCGTGACCCCGCTTTCGGCGAAGCCTACTGGAGCCTGGCCAATCTCAAGACTTTCCGTTTCGACGATGCCGACCTGTCGGCCATGCGGGCGCAGCTCGCCAGGTCCGGCCTGGATGACGCCAGCCGCCTCCAGTTCCATTTCGCATTGGGCAAGGCGCATGAGGACGCCGGGGATTATGCGAAGTCTTTCGAGCACTATGCGAAGGGCAATGCGCTGGAACACGCTCGCATCCGCTACGACGCCGACCTCAACAGGACCCGGATCAAGCGCCTGAAAACGACCTTCACCCGTGATTTCTTCAGCGAGCGTGCCGGCTCCGGTTGCGACGCGCGCGATCCGATTTTCATCGTCAGCCTGCCGCGCTCGGGTTCGACGCTGCTCGAACAGATCCTCTCCAGCCATTCGGCGGTGGAGGGGACCACCGAGCTGCCCGAGATCACCTCGATGGCGAAGGGTCTGCGCGAGCAGGCCGATTCAGATGAGATCGCGGCGTACAGCGAGGTGTTGGCCGCGATGGACGCCACGGCATTGCGCGCGCTCGGAGAGCAATACATCGAGCGCACCCGCATCCACCGCAAGACCGGGCGCCCGTTTTTCATCGACAAGATGCCCAACAATTTTCTGCACATCGGGATGATTCACCTGGTGCTCCCGAATGCAAAGATCATCGATGCGCGCCGGCACCCATTGGCCTGCTGTTTCTCGAATTTCAAGCAGTACTACGCGCGTGGCCAGCGGTTCAGCTACGGCCTCACGGACATGGGCCGTTTCTACCGCGATTATGTGGAACTGATGGCGCACTTCGACGAGGTTCTGCCCGGGCGCGTCCACCGTGTCATCTATGAGCGGATGGTCGAGGACACCGAAGCGGAAGTGCGGAGCGTGCTCGCCTACTGCGGCCTGCCGTTCGAGCCCGGCTGTCTCCGCTTCTTCGAAAACGAACGCCCCGTGCGGACCGCGAGCTCCGAGCAGGTCCGCCAGCCCATCTACCGGGAAGGGGTCGATCAGTGGCGTCATTACGAGGAGTGGCTCGACCCGCTCAAGGCGGCGCTCGGTGAAGTGCTGGATGCCTATCCGGCCGTTCCCCCGCTCTAGATCCCGGTTCTGACCCGCAATCGGTCGCGATCTTCGATGTTGCTGCAGCGCAACAAAGCAAGCTGATGCTTTGCGTTGTGCGGGTTTTAGCCGTAGGCTTCGTCGCGGCTGGGCAAAAACGGGAGAATTGCAATGCCGGTTTCCAAATCCAAGAACGTCCCCTTCGGCCTTTCACGGACCCCGGTCGCGACAGCGGTGCTGCTCGCGCTGGCGAGCCCGGCGCTCCTGGCGCAGGAGCAGACGACGCTCGGTGAGGTCACGGTGACCGCGCAGAAGCGTGCGGAAAACCTGCAGGACGTTCCGATCAGCCTCGCGACACTGAATACGCAGGTCCTGGAAGAGCTGCATGTGCAGGATTTCAAGGACTACGTGCAGATGCTGCCCAGCGTGTCCATGCAACCGGGCCTGGGCGCCGGTTCCGGCTTCTCGGCGGTTTACATGCGCGGCATCGCGACCGGCGGCGACGGCCAGGCGACCACCTCGCAGCCGAGCGTCGGCATGTACCTGGATGAGCAGCCGATCACGACCATCCAGGGCAATCTCGACATTCACCTGTACGACATCGCGCGCGTGGAAGCGCTCGCCGGGCCGCAGGGCACGCTGTACGGCGCCAGTTCGCAGGCCGGCACGATCCGCATCATCACCAACAAGCCCGATCTCTCGGGATTCGCCGCGGGTTATTCACTGGAAGGCAACATCGTCGACAGCGACGACACCGGTTATGTGGCGGAAGGTTTTGTGAATCTGCCGCTCGGTGACAAGATGGCGATCCGGCTGGTGGGCTGGGCGCTCCGCGACGCGGGCTGGATAGACAATGTGGCGGCTACCCGCACCTACCCGAACGACCAAAGCACCACCGCTGATGACTTCCCGGTCAACAACGCAGCCCTCGCCAAGAAAAATTACAACACCATCGATACGGCGGGTGCCCGCGCGGCACTCCGCATCGAACTGAACGACAACTGGACGTTCACGCCTTCCGTCCAGGCGCAGAAACAGGACCAGAACGGGTCCTGGGGCGATGACCTCAGCAGTTTCGTCAGCGGCAAACAGGACGTCGCCCATTTCCGGGACGAATTCACGAACGACAAGTGGTACCAGGCGGGCCTCACGATCGAAGGGAAGATCGGAAACTTCGACCTCGTTTATTCCGGCAATTACCTCAATCGCGATGTGGATGGGTCGTTCGATTATTCGGACTATTCCTACTGGTATGACAATACGTACACCAGCGGCTATTTCACCGGTTTGTTCATTGACAACGATGGCAACCGCGTGAATCCGGACGCCAGTTTCACCAACAACGACCACTACACCAAGGTGAGCCACGAGTTGAGGGTCAGTTCGCCGCAGGACAATCGCGTCCGCGGCATGCTCGGATTGTTCTGGCAGCACCAGTACCACGACTTCTATCAGCAGTTCGGCAATATTGCGGGTCTGTCGGACACGGAAGATCTTATAAACGGCATACCCGCCATGGCGATGAACTCATATGAGCCCAATTCCCAGCAGTTCCCGGGCGTCGTATACCTGAACAGCATGGACCGGCACGACCGGGACAAGGCCGTGTTCGGCCAGATCGCCTTCGACATCACCGATAGCCTGGAGCTGACGGTCGGTGCGCGCTACTTCGAGCCTGAGGTCACGGTCAAGGGATTCTTTGGATTCGGACTTGGTTTCGGCCCGAATGTTGCACCAACCGGAAGTGAGCCGGGCGCCGTAGCCAATGGCGGCGACGGCGCGTTCTCGCCGCTTGGCCAGGGCTGGTCCGGCAACGGCGAGTGGCGCTGCCCCTCACAGGCGGATTTCAAGGATGCGCCCTGCCTGAACGTCGACAAGGGCATTTCTGAGAGCGACCACATCGGCCGCGTGAACCTGAGCTGGAAGGCGACCGACGCCGCGATGCTCTAT
>JBATEA010000010.1:0-9484 GCA_049663745.1 Steroidobacteraceae bacterium
AGCGTATTGGCGCAGCAGAACGCGAGCATCAGGAGCTGCATGCCGTCGAGATCGATCACGGTCCCCGGCTTCGCGGCCGGCAACAGCGCAATCGTCGCGCCCGCATACAGCATCCACAGCACCTGGCGCGACGTGAATGTCGCGAGCAGGTATTTCTGGGCAAGCCCGTAGATCGCCCAGGCAATCGCTGCCGCGACCAACAATGCGACGCCAAAGCCGAGCCCTTCCGTCGGCCTGGCCAGTTCCGGCAGACGGTGATTGAAGAACAGCAGCATGCCGACGACCAGCACCAGGAATCCGAGCCACTGGCGTGGCACGAAATGGTCACCGACGACGAACACGCCGCCCAGCAGCAGCAGGAGAGGCGCGAGCTGAATGACGACCTGGGCGACCGAAGGCGTCGTGTGATCGAGCGCTATCAGGTACAGCACATAGTTGCTGAGCAGCGTCACGAGCGCGACGGCGAGTGCGATCCAGGCATTCCGGCCTGCGCCGCGCAGCCGCGGGAACTGGCCTTGCCAGACAAGGAATGCGCCGAGACCCAGCATCGACACCGCGAAGCGCCACCAGATGATCGTGTAGACGTCCATGCCAGTCAGCACGACCTTGAGTGCGATCGGCAGGAGCCCCCACAACACGGCCGTGGTCAGGGACATCGTGAAGCCGAGCTGCCAACGCCCGGTGTCGGTGTGCATGCGGATCCGTGATTGTCGATGAGCGGGGTGCGGCAGCATAAACCAGGCGGGCCCGTGCAGTGGCCCTGTGATAATCTTCCGCAAACCCGGGGGAGTAACCGGTGGCGGAACAACAGACCGGCATACAGGTTCAAGAACACGCCGGTTCCGAACAGGCCATCGCCGAAACGCCGACAGCAGTCGCGGCATTCGTCGGGCGCTGCCTGCGCGGCCCGGTCAATCGTCCCATCCGGCTTTCGGGATTCGCGGATTTCCAGCGTATTTTCGGCGGTCTCTGGCAGCCGAGCACGCTTTCCTACGCCGTCGAACAGTATTTCGAGAACGGCGGCCGCAGCGCGTATGTCGTGCGGGTCGCCAACGGTGCGCGCTGCTGCACGCTCACACTGCGGGCGGGCGGCGGATCACTGGTGCTGCAGGCACTGGCGCCGGGAACGCGGGAGTTCCTGCGTGCGGCGGTCGACTATGACGGCATAGGCGACAACGAGGAGGACCAGTTCAACCTGGTGTTGCAGCGTATCCGCACGCCGGGCTCGGAACACATCGAGGACCAGGAAATCTACCGCCGCCTGACGGTGCTGCCGGACGCGGCGCGCCACGTCACGACGACACTCGCCGACTCGCAGATCGCGCGGGTCCTCGGCACCGTGCCGTCGCAGCGCCCGGACCCGACGCCGCACAGCGATCCGCGCGGGATCGCCGGTTACGTCATGTCGAGCCCGGATGGCGATGACGGTGGCGCACTGACCGATTACGACCTGATCGGCTCGGCGGCGCGCGGCACGGGCCTGTTCGCGCTGGATGCCGTCGAGACATTCAATTTCCTGTGCATTCCTCCGCTGGCGCGCGACACCGACGTCGGCGCGTGCACCCTGCTGGTCGCGAATCGCTACTGTCGCGAGCGGCGCGCGTTGCTGTTCGTCGATCCGCCGATTACATGGGATTCGGCCGGCAAGGCGCTCGCGGAAATGCGCGACTGGCCGCTTCCCAGCGACACGGCATGCATGTACTTCCCGCGCTTGCTGGCCTTCGACAAGCTGCGCGGCCGCTTCGAGACATTCGCGCCCAGCGGAGCGGTGGCCGGCACATTGTCGCGCTCGGCGGAGGGCGCGCCCGTCTGGTCCGCAATGACCGGCGAGGACACCGCGTTGCGCCCGGGCCTGCGGCCGGCCTGCGCGGTGGACGACAATTACCGCGTACGTCTCATTGCCTGTGGCGTCAATACGGTGCAGACGGTGCGCCGGCCGGGCCGCGAGATGCCCATCGCCTGCACGATGGCCGGCCCGGGCGCGGGCGCAGCGGACTGGCGCATGTTGGCGGCGCGCAGGCTCGCATTCATGATCATCAACAGCATCGAACGCGGGACGCGCTGGATGCTGTTCGAGCCCAATGAACCGGCGACCTGGCGGCGCGCCGCGGCGCAAGTGCGTTCATTCCTGGCTTCACTCGAGGAGCGCGGCGCGTTCGCGCACCGTGGGCCGGGCGAGTGCTGGTTCGTGCTGTGCGATGAGCGCGTCAACCGGGAGCAGCATCGCGAGCGCGGCATCGTCAACCTGATGTTCGGCTTTGCGGCGGCGCGGCCCGGCGAGTTCCACGCGTACATGATCAGCCATCGCGCGGGCGGCAGCAGCGTGCAGGCAGTCAGTCCCAACCTGACTGGATTGCCGGGAACGGGCATCACCCAGGTGCTCGAGGAACTCGAGCTGCCCGTCGTAAGCATGGGCTGACTCAGCCGCTGCCGAAGCCGCCGCCGCCCGGCGTCTCGATCACCAGCACGTCGCCTGTATTCACCTGGATACTGGCGCAAGCGGGCAAATCGCGAGGCTCGCCACCCGCGGGTTCCAGCCGGTTGATCCCGGTCGCGCCGTCCCTGCCGCCCGCGAGCCCGAAAGGCGCGATGCGGCGATGATTGGACAGGATGGCCGCCGTCATCGGAGCGCGGAATTCGATCCGGCGGACGAGGCCGTTTCCGCCGCGATGCCGGCCGGCGCCGCCCGAGCCGCGGCGATAGCGGAATTCGCGCAACAGCACCGGATAGCGCGCTTCCAGCACCTCAGGGTCGGTGAGCCGCGAATTGGTCATGTGCGTCTGCGCGCCGGACGCGCCGTCGAATCCGGGTCCGGCGCCCGAGCCGCCCGCGATCGTCTCGTAGTACTGTCGCCGGGCGTCGCCGAATGTCAGGTTGTTCATCGTTCCCTGCGACGCGGCCAGCGCACCGAGCGCTCCGTACAGCGTGTCGACGATGCACTGCGATGTTTCGACATTGCCGGCGACGACCGCGGCCGGCGGGACGGGATTCAGCATCGACCCCGGCGGGACGCGGATCGACAGCGCCCGCAGGCAGCCCTCGTTGAGCGGGATGTCGGCGTCGATCAGCGTGCGGAAGACATACAGCACCGCGGCCGTGCAGACGGCGAGCGGCGCATTGAAGTTGCCGGAGCTCTGGGCAGACGTGCCTGCGAAATCGATCAGCGCGGCGCGCGCTTGCCGGTCGATGCTGATCGCCACCTCGATCGCACTGCCGTCGTCGAGCTCATAGCGGCGATGGCCGTCGGAGAGGCGACCGATGACCTCGCGCACGAACGCGTCGGCATTGTCCTGGACAAAACCCATGTAGGTCTCGACCTGCTCGCGGCCGAACAGCTCGATGAGCCGCCCGAGTTCGGTCATGCCGCGCGAATTGGCGGCCAGTTGTGCCTTCAGGTCCGCGACATTCTGGTCGGGGTTGCGCGCCGGCCAGCTGCCGGACGCCAGCACGGCGCGCAACTCGCGTTCACGCAATCGGCCGCCGTCCACCAGCAGGAAGTTGTCGATCAGCACGCCTTCCTCGTCGATCGTGCGGCTGGCCGGCGGCATCGAGCCAGGCGTGATGCCGCCGATATCCGCATGGTGGGCGCGCGATGCGACGAAGAACGCGGGTTTTGACTTGCCCTCGACGAAGACCGGACTGACGACAGTGATGTCAGGCAAGTGCGTGCCGCCCGCGTAAGGCGCATTCAGCATCCAGGCGCGCCCCGGATGCAGCTCTTCGGCATTGCGTTCGATGACCGCGCGCACGCTCGCGCCCATCGAGCCGAGATGCACCGGCATATGCGGGGCATTCGCGATCAGCGCGCCCATTGCGTCGAAAAGGGCGCAGGAAAAATCCAGCCGCTCGCGGATGTTGACGGACACCGCCGTCGCCTGCAGCACGGCGCCCATCTGCTCGGCGACCTGCATGAAGCGGTGATTGTAGATCTCGAGCAATGCGGGGTCGGGATGCCGGACCGCGGCGCGCTCATGAATCGCGGCGCCGTCGCGCGTGAGTTTCAGTTCACCGCCTTCGAGCAGACGCAGCTTCCACCCCGGTTCGACGACCGTCGTGGAGTTCGGCTCGACGACCAGTGCCGGCCCTGCAAGCTCGGCGCCGGGCGAGAGACTCGCCCGGTCGATGGCCGTGACTTCACGCCAGCCGTCGAACCAGGCGCGAACGCGGCCATCCTGCGCCGGGGACCGGGTCGCCGTGGCGCGCGGCAGTGCGCCGGCCAGCTCTTCTCCCGGGGCAACGACCTCGGCGCGCAACGTCGCGACGATCACGCCGTCGAGGTCGGGGATGAATCCGAAGCGCTGGAGGAATGCCGCGCTGAAGCGGTTCAGCATCTTCGGAAAGTCATCGAGTGGAGTCCCGATTGCGGTCTCGGTGCCCGCGGCGCGCAGCTCGACAACCTGCGCCAACCGGAGCGTCGAGGCGCCGGCTCCCTGTGCGATCAGCGAATCGCGCAGCCTCAGACACATCGCATCGAGATCGGCTGCGAGCGCCTCCCGTGAAATGCTGGCGAGCGGCTGCTCGATGCTCTGCCGGCGCTGCAGGCTGCGGTCGGCGAGCCCGATGCCCCAGGCCGACAGCACGCCTGCCAGCGGGTGAATCAGGATCTCGCCGATCCCGAGTGCCTCGGCGACCCGACAGGCATGCTGCGGGGCGGCGCCGCCATAACAGAACAGCGCGAATCCGGCCGGGTCATGCCCCTGACGCACGGAGACGTGGCGGATCGCGCGCGCCATCGTCTCGATCGCCACGTCGAGGAATCCTGCGGCGAGGCTTTCCACGTTGGCGGGCGCGCCGGTTTCCGCCGCAACGCGTGCCGCGAGCTCGGCGAAACGCAGCCCCACAGTCGTCGCGTCGAGCGGCTGGTCGCGGCCGGGACCGAACACGGACGGGAAAAACTCGGGGCGGATCCGGCCCAGCAGCACCTGCAGGTCGGTGACCGTCAGCGGACCTCCGTGGCGATAGCTGGCGGGACCCGGGATCGCACCGGCCGATTGCGGCCCGACGCGCAGGCGCCCGCCCTCGAAATGCAGCACCGAGCCGCCACCGGCCGCCACCGTGTGGATGTTCATCATCGGTGTCTGCAGGCGCACGCCGGCGATCGTGGTTTCGTAGCGCTGCGGACAGCCGTTGTCGTAGAGCGCGACGTCGGTCGACGTTCCGCCCATGTCGAATGCGATGAGCCGTGACCGCCCCAGGGCGCGGCCTGCGCGCGCGGTCCCGACCAGGCCGCCTGCGGGCCCGGAGAGCACAGCGTTTGACGCGCGAAACGCCTCCGGCACGACCAGGCCGCCATTGCTCTGCATGAACTGCAATGGCGTTTTGCAAAACCGCTCGCCGAGTCCATCGCGGAAGCGGCGCGCATAGCGGGCGAGCAACGGCGTCAAATAGGCATCGACGACGGTCGTGTCGCCGCGGCTGACCAGCCGGATCATCGGCGAGGATTCGTGCGAAACGATGACATCGTCGAAGCCGGCCTGTCTCGCGATCGCGGCCGCGCGCCGCTCGTGGCCGGGATAGCGGTATCCGTGCATCAGCACGATCGCGACGCTGCCGATCCCGTCATTGCGCAGCGGTGCGAGATCGGCGGCGAGCCGCTGTTCGTCCAGCGGCCGCAGGACATCGCCCTCGGCGCTGAGCCTTTCGTCGGCCTCGACGACCTCGCGGTAGAGCGGCTTTGGAAGGTCGATCCGCAACCGGAAGAGTTCCGGCCGGTTCTGGTAGCCGATCGCGAGCGCATCGCCAAACCCGGCGGTGATGACGAGTGCAGTCGGCACGCCGCGGCGCTCCAGGAGCGCGTTGGTCGCGACGGTCGTGCCGATGCGGATCACGTCGATCGCCGGACTGGGCCCGCCGTGCTTTCCAAGCAGCGCCAGCACCCCCGCGACACCGGGGTCGCGCTCGGCGAGGGGATCTTCCGAGAGCCGCTTCTCGACGATCAGCCGGCCGTCGGGCGCGCGCGCAATGATGTCGGTGAATGTGCCGCCGCGGTCGATCCAGAATTGCCAGCCGCGCCTTCGACTCATGAAAAGAGGGCTTTCAGCTGGTCCAACGCTCCCGAAGCAAGACGCTCACCGGTGTGCCGGTAGCCGATGTCGATGGCGCGCTCGAAAGATTTCCAGTCGAGCAGGTCCAGCGATTCCAGCGGCGGCATCAGCAGCAAGTCGCTCTGGCCGCGACGGTCCTGCGTGGCGGTCGTGCTGTTGACCATGCCCGAGCGCCACAGGATCTGCAGGATGTTCGGGCGCCGGCGCCGCCCGTGCTGGCGGCGGAACAGGTTCCACAATGACGGCGCCTCGGTCGCCTCGATGTCTGTCGTGAATGTCCGGTCGGTGCCGACGTCGACGCCGATGACCGGGCCACGGCCCAAAGCGCGCATGACGTCCACGGGAAGGTTGTTCATCGTGCCGCCGTCGACGTAAACCTCGCCGCCGTAGAACACGGGCGGCAACACGCCCGGGATCGCGACCGAGGCGCGCAACCAGCGCCACAACGGGCCCTGCCGGTGCACGGCGACGCGGCCGCTCGTCAAATTCGATGAAACGCAGAAAAACGGCAGCGGCAGATCCTCGATGTCGATGTCGCCGAGTTCGCGGCGCAGCAGCTGGCCGACCTTGCGGCCCGAGACCAGCGAGACGAGCGGCAGCGTGAAGTCCGAAAGCGGATTCGTTTCCACGAAGCTGCGCCGGAACCGCTCGAACAGTTCGTCGTCGGTCCAGTCGGCCGCGACACCCGCGGCGAGGATGCCGCCCATGCTCGTTCCGCCGACCAGGTCGATCGGCACGCCGTGCTCGCGCAATGCTCGCACGACACCGAGATGGGCGAAGCCTCGCGCGCCGCCACCCGACAGCACGAGACCGACAGCCCGGTGCGTCATCAGGCGCACGATGCGCGCCATGTCGGCGGGTCCGCGCAGGTGATGACAGGGAGCGCCCGGCAGCGTCTGCCGCCAGCGGGTCGCCGCGCCGGCGACGATGCCACCCTCGTGCAGCAACACGAGTTCCGCGCGTTGCGCAGCGTGCACGTGGCGGTCGAGCACGTGCCAGGACCCGCACTCGTCGGATGCGCGCGCGGCGAGCAGCAGCACGTCCGCCTGGCGCACGCAAAGCTGTGTCCAGGCCGTGTCGGCGGATTCGCCGGCATAGACGACGAAATCGTTGCGCGACTCGACCTCGTGAAACCATTGGCCGCTGTGGCGGGCCGCCCGGGCGCTGCCGACCAGGTCAACGCGTCCGAGCCGGCCCAGCGCCTGGACCAGGGCCGCCGCAAGCGCCGCGACGTCGATGGTCGGATCGTGAGGAATGATCGTGATCGTGCGCGGAGCCGCCGGAGCGGCACCGCGCGGCGGGGCGTTGTCGAGCAGTCTTGCGACCGAAAGCCGCGCAAGCCGCAGGATCGCCTCGGGGTGAGACAGCAGCACGCGTTCGAATGTGCCGGACGACAGGCGCGCAAGTTCCGAGTCGCGCAGCGCCCGCACGGTCGCCGCGCGCGGCCGCGCGACGATCAGGCCCATCTCGCCGACACTTTCGCCGGCGGCGATGCGCCCGACGAGATCGCCGCCGGGCCCGAAGGCGCCCAGGCAGCCACTGACGACGAAGTAGACGGAATCGGCCGGCGCGCCGGCTTCGAACAGCAGGCCGCCGCCCGGCACCGAGATCCACTCGAGTTCGGCGACGGCCGCGTCGATGATGGTCGTCGGCAGCCCCGAAAACAATGGCAGCGAGGCCAGCATGGCCCAGGGATTGGCCGTCGGATCGACCTGGGTCCGTTCTTCCTGCGCGTCCACGGGAGGCGGACGATAGCACGGCGCGGATACAATCATCAGTGATGGCCGACACGGATCGGAAGCTGCTGGAACGCATCTGGAGGGAGGTCGCGAGGATTCCGCGCGGCCAGGTCGCGAGCTACGGCGGCATCGCGCGCCGCGCCGGGCTGCCGCGCCGCGCGCGCCTCGTCGGGCATGCGCTGAAAGTGGCGCCGGACGGCCTGAAGCTGCCCTGGCATCGCGTTGTCAATGCGCGCGGTGCGAGCAGCTTCCCTCCCGGATCGCGATCCTGCCGATTGCAGCGTGAGAAGCTGGAGCAGGAGGGCGTGAGATTCCGCAATGGCCGCGTGGACCTGGCGGCGCACGAAATGACCGATGACCTCGACGCGCTGCTGTGGCGGCCGCGCCGGGACTGATACCATCGGCGCGACAGGATTCCGGAGCCGATCATGCCGAGCCGTCATGTGGTGTTCTCGCACGGGCTGGAAAGCAGCCCGTGGGGAACGAAGATTTCCGCGATGGCCGAGGTCGCGAAGAGCGAAGGCTGGAATGTCGATTCAGTCGACTATCGCGGCGTGACCGACCCTCGCGACCGCGTGACGCGGCTGCTGAGTTTCTGCCGCGACATTCGCGGCGACCTGGTACTGGTCGGCTCGAGTCTCGGCGGTTATGTCGCAACCTGCGCCTCGGCGCTCCTGCATGCACGCGGCCTGTTCCTGATGGCGCCGGCGTTCTACATGCCGGGCGCCGAAGAGCTCACCGCGAAGCCCGCTCCTTGCCCCAAGACGATCGTCCATGGCTGGCGCGACGATGTGGTCCCGGTCGAGAACAGCATCAAGTTCGCTCGGGAGCACGGCGCCACACTCCACATTCTCGATTCCGACCACCGTCTCCACAGCGAACTGTCGCTCGTCAACTACCTCTTCGAGTATTTTCTCGTCGCGCTCGATCTTCCGAAGCGACGCTGACACTCGCTGCAGCACTCGCCTGGGCGGGTCGGCTCGTTCGCTCAGGGGAACTTTATTCGCTCACTCGCCGCCCGCCCGCGGCGTGTGTCGCAGCCTGCTCAATGTCGGCGTCGAATGGCGCGCGCGGCGAGGCGGTCCACAATTCCCGGGGCAAGAAGTTTCAACCACAGCATTGCGCGGGCGCGGGGTGTCGTGAGAACGAGGCGGCGGCGTTGCAGTGTCGCGCGCAGGATGATGGCGGCGCATGCTTCGGCGGTCATGATCTTCGCCTCATTCATCGGGCTGACGCCGAGCGGCTTGCCGTCCGGGCCGATGGCGCGGCGGTGAATCTCGGAACGGACGAAGGCGGGGGCGACCACCGTTACGCTCACGCCGCTGCCGGCGAGCTCGATGCGCAGCGAATCGAAAAAGCCGATCATCGCGTGCTTGGATGCGGAGTAGCCGGTGCGCGTCGGCACGCCGACGAGACCCGCGAGACTCGATATCGCCACGATGCGGCCGCGCGACGCGATGAGTGCCGGCAGCGCCTGCCATGTCAGCCAGGCGGCGCCGAGATAGTTGATGCGCATCAGTCGCTCGAGCAGCTCGGGGTCCTCGAGTTCGTCGAGCCTAGACCACATCGTCGATCCCGCGTTGTTCAGCAGGACGTCGATTTTTCCAAAGCGAGCAAGGGTGGCATCGATCAACGCCAGGCAATCGGCGCGCCGCGAGACATCGGTCGGCACGCACAGGGCCTCGCCGTCCAGCGCCGTGC
>JBATEA010000011.1:0-10587 GCA_049663745.1 Steroidobacteraceae bacterium
ATTCACAATTGGACAGTTCAACTCACACAAATCGCTGCATGCAACCGCTTTCACCGGACCGATGCCCGTCTCGCCCGCTGGCTCCTGATGACGCGCGATCGCACGGGAACGAATGACTGTCTTTATACGCATCAGCATCTAGGCAACGTTCTGGGCGTGCGGCGGTCCGCAGTTACACTCGCCGCCGGAAATCTGCAGCGACGCAAACTGATCAGCTACCAACGGGGCAAGATCAACATTCTCGACGCGAAGGGGCTCGAAGCGGCCGCTTGCTCGTGTTACGCGATCGTGAAGCACATTAGTTGATGGCGCGCGGCCGACAGTTGCGGATCAGCCAATCGAGGCGGATCGACTGCATTGGCACATGATGGGCAAGGTGTGGTTCATCCGGTGAGCCTGCATTCGTGGCGAGAACGATGAGAAATCCTCTCAAGGAGTGTTTCTATGGGTGACGTCATTCAATTCGACTTCCGAAAGGCGGCGCAGCGCAATCCTGATATTCGCAAAACGTTTGAGACGGGACTGAATGGAGGCCTTCATGGAGTCGGAATCAACCGTCCCGACTTTGCACATCGGATAGCCGAACTTTTTGGCAAGGAATACGAGGAGTTGGAGAAGTTATGGGTGTTCGATTTGTCACTGGCTAGCACAGCTTCCAGCGAACGAGAGGCGATTGTTGCAAGGGCTGCTTTTGATCAGTTGCTTGCCGTGCTAAAGCCGCGCCTTCGAGATATGCACCACAAGGTAGGTCTTTCACTGGCAAGCTCCATTCACGCCGCTGCATTGATGGGAGCAGCGCTGCCAATGTTTCCGCGAGGTACTTTCTAGGCCATTAAGGCCGGTGCCAGGCGAGCCTTCCGACGCCGTGAAACTTTTCCAGTACCTTTCCAACTCACCCCGACAAACCGTGCCTCATTATTGTCCTCGTTGACATGATAGGGGTCACAGGTTCGATCCCTGTCACGCCCACCAATTTGCGGGCCGCGGTCAGTTCGCGTTCATTGCCCGTGCCAGCCGCAAGCCTTGCAGCACCAGATCCGGGACCAGCTGATCGAACAGTTTGCTGTCTTCGTACAGCGACGCAAAACCGCCGGTTGCCAGAACCAACGGGCGCTTGCCCTCGAATTCCTCGTCAACCACCCTGGCAATGATGGTTTGCAGCGCGCCAAGATGGCCGTGGAACAGGCCGGACTGGATGCTGCCCGCGGTCGTGCGGCCGAGCGTCGTGTCGACCCTGACGATTTCGACGGCGCTCAGCTTTGAAGCGCCCGAATAAAGCGCGTGCATCGACATGCGCAGGTCGGGCAGGATCACCCCGCCCATGTAGATTCGCTCGCGCCCGATCGCGCACAAGGTCGTGGCGGTACCCATGTCGATGATCAGCAGGTCCTTCCCCGGGTACATGTGAATTGCGGCAATCGCGTTAGCAATGCGGTCGGCACCGACCTCGAGGGGATTCTGGTAGGCGATCTTGAGACCCGTGCGTACCCCGGCCTGGAGGATGAATGGGGCAATGTCGAAGTACTTACGGCAGCTGGCACTGATCGTATAGACCACTTCCGGGACCACGCTGCACATCGCAATACTTTCGATACTTGCCGGGTCGATGCCGTTTTCGCGCAGCACGCCGCGAAAGAAGAGGCCATGCTCGTCGGAGGAAGCTCCCGACTTGGACGCCTGGCGAAACGTCATGCGCAATTGATCGCCGGCGAACACGCCACCGAAAATATGGCTGTTTCCAATATCGAGGCAGAGCATCACGATGCTTGCTCCTCGATGACGACATTGTCGATGAGTCGCGTGCGGCCGAGCCGGACCGCGGCCAGCCGCCGGCCGTCGAAGTCCTCGACATAGTCCACGTCGAATCCCAGCCCCTGCAGGCGCGCATGCGCACCATCAGCGTCCATGGACTCCCGAAGCGCCTGATGAAAGGAAGGTGCCAGCCTGCGCTGAGCCGCATCCAGGTTCTGATTCCGTGAAGACATGGCGAGCCCGTCGGCCTCCCGAATGACGGGGCAGGCGACGATTTCCGTGTCCATGAAGAATGCCTGCGCCATGCCACGCACCAGCAACAGTTGCTGGTAGTCCTTTTCACCGAAATACGCGCGGGTGGGACGCACGATATTCAACAGCTTCATCACAACGGTCAGTACCCCGTCGAAATGTCCTGGTCGATGCGCGCCGCAGAGCTTGCGACTCAGCCCGGACTCGCTGACCCGATACAGGTAGCCATCCGCGTAAATCTCTTCGGGTGCCGGAAGGAACACCGCATCCACGGCCGCGCCCCGCAGCAGCGTCAGATCGTGCTCAGTCTGCCTCGGGTAATGATCGAGATCATCCGCCTGGTCGAACTGAGTCGGGTTTACGAAAATACTGACGACGGTCACGGCGTTCTCCCGCCGGCTACGCTGCACGAGCGACAAGTGCCCGGCGTGCAGCGCACCCATCGTCGGCACCAGACCAATTGTGCGGCCGGTCAATGCGCTTCGCAGCGCCAGCCAATCGGCATTCGAGCGACAGAGCCTCATCCGGCGTAACGCTCCTCACGGGCAGGAAACGAACCTTCACGGACATCCCTGGCGTACTGGTTGAATGCGTCCAGCCACAGCCGGCTGCCGTCGATGTAGCGGCGCACGAATTTCGGCCTGAAATCAGGATTCAGGCCGAGCAGGTCATGCATGACCAGTACCTGGCCATCCGTATCCGCACCCGCGCCGATGCCGATGGTGGGTATCGTCAACGCGCCGGTAATTTCCGCGGCCAGCGATTCGGGTACGCATTCGAGCACCAGCGCGAAACAGCCCGCGCGCTCGCAGTCTCGTGCCTCCGCAGCGAGCCGGCTGCGGTCGAGTTCGTTGCTCCCCTGCACGTGGAATCCGCCGAGCTGGTGTACCGACTGCGGAGTCAGGCCGATGTGCCCCATCACCGGCACACCGGATTGCACGATGTGGTGAATCGTTTCCTCGTTGCCGGCGATGCCTTCCAGCTTGACCGCCTGGGCCCCGGCGCGCATCAAATCGCCGACTGCCTGCATGGTCTCGGACTGTGACCTGCGGTACGAGAGAAAAGGCAGGTCCGCGACAATGAACTTGTCGGGCGCGCCGCGGCGTACTGCTGCGACGTGGTGAACCATCATGGCCGCATCGATCGGCAGCGTCGTGTCGTACCCGTGCATCACCATCGCGGCGCTGTCGCCGACCAGGATCATGTCGATGTCGGACTGGTCGATGATGCGGGCCGACGTATAGTCGTAGCAGGTCACCATCACGATCTTCTCGTGGCCAGCCTTGCGCTCAGGAAGCTTCAGGATGTTCATGGTGCCGCCTCCGCGTGTAAATCGAGGAATCCCCGGAACAGGTTTTGCAGGCTGTCGCCTGCCAGCGCATTGAAATCGCGTTCGATCGTCGTGCTGTCGCGACGGCTGAGTGGGCCGGTCAAGGCCGAGCCGCGGGCAGCGATGAAGTTTTCGGTCACCTGGCGCAGGTATGGTTCGAGCGCAATGGCGCGCAGCCCCATGCCCTCGAAGCGCACCGCAACCGCCTGCCACAGGACCTGGGTGAAATTGCCGGCCATCACGCACAGCGCGTGATAGCGCGCCTTGTTCTCTGGTGCGACTTCAAAGTGCGGGTTTGGCAAGCCCGGCAGCAGCTCGTCGAAGCGACCGCCGCTTTCCACGATGAACGGCACGCTGCAGTACAGTTCCGCCCCGTAGAGCATATCGCTGAACGTCATCAACGGATGGGCGCCTGCGATGCCGGGGAAGCTGAATGCGCCCGCGCAGTGCACCAGCGTTTTTTCTTTAAGGAACGGGTAATGACTGACGACTTCCGGAATCGCCGCGTCGGATACGAGCAGCAGCACATGACTCGCCGGTTCGACGGTTGCGTGCAGGCGCATCCGCGGATCGTCGATCGCATGGGAATTCAACGCGGATCTCGGGTCGCGCGCCCAGCCGGAAACCGGCAGATTCAGCAGGGAGAGGTAGTGGTGCATGTGGCGGGCGAGGCGGCCGCCACCCAGCAGGGCGTAATGTGTCATCGGTACCTGTCCTGAAGGATCAAGTCCTTGGTTCAAGCCGCAACTCCAGCGGCATCGTCCGCACCCGCCTCGTTTGCCGTGGCTGCCGCAATGGGTCAACCCGGGCGCTGGAAGGCGCTTGCGCGTGAAATATACACTGCATTCTGCTAATCCACGACAATGAGATCCATGCCCATCATCACGCTACCCGACGGCAGCCAACGGCAATTCGACGGCCCGGTGACCGTGGCCGAAGTCGCCGCATCCATCGGCAAGGGCCTGGCGCGCGCGGCGCTCGCCGGCGAGGTGAACGCCCGGCTGGTCGACACCTCGTACACGATCGAGGGCGATTCGAGCCTCCGCATCATCACGTCGAAGGACCCCGAGGGCCTCGAGATCATCCGGCACTCGACGGCGCACCTGCTGGCGCAGGCCGTGCAGGCGATCTATCCGAAGGCGCAGGTGACGATCGGCCCGGTCATCGACGATGGTTTCTTTTACGACTTCGCGTTCGAGCGGCCCTTCACGCCGGAGGACCTCGAAAAGTTCGAGGCGAAGATGCACGAGCTCGCGAAGGCCGACCAGCCCGTGCACCGTCGCGTGCTGTCGCGCGAAGCGGCAATCGATCATTTCAAGTCCATCGGCGAGCACTACAAGGCCGAGATCGTCGCCGCCATTCCGGCGGGCGAGCAGATCTCTCTGTACGGGCAAGGCGACTGGGAAGACCTTTGTCGCGGCCCGCATGTCCCGTCGACCGGCAAGCTCGGCGCCTTCAAGCTGACCAAGGTCGCGGGCGCCTACTGGCGTGGCGACTCGAAGAACGCGATGCTGCAACGGATCTACGGCACGGCCTGGCCCGACGATAAGCAGCTGAAGGAATACCTGCTGAGGCTCGAGGAGGCGGAGAAGCGCGATCATCGGCGCATCGGCCGCGAGCTCGATCTTTTTCACTTCCAGGAAGAAGCGCCGGGTGCCGTGTTCTGGCACGCGCATGGCTGGACGCTGTTCCAGCAACTGGTCAACTACATGCGCGAGCGCCAGACGGCGGCCGGCTACCAGGAAGTCAACACGCCCGAGATCATGGACCGCGAATTGTGGGTGCAGTCTGGCCACGTCGAGAAATTCGGCGAGAACATGTTCCTGACACAGACCCCGGACGAGCGCGTTTATGCCATCAAACCGATGAACTGCCCGGGCCACGTGCAGGTATTCCGCCAGGGCCTGCATAGCTACAAGGAACTGCCGATCCGCTATGCGGAGTTCGGCAAGGTGCATCGCTATGAACCCTCGGGCGCGCTGCACGGCCTGCTGCGCGTGCGCGCGTTCACCCAGGATGATGCGCACGTCTTCGTCACCGAAGACCAGATCACCGATGAAACCGTGCGCGGAATCGAACTGATGATGTCGATCTACCGGGACTTCGGGTTCGACGGCGTGCGAGTGAAATTCGCGGACCGCCCGCCGCGTCGGGTCGGCGACGACGACACCTGGACCCGCGCGGAGGAGGCGCTGAAGGCGGGCACGCGCGCGGCGGGCATCGAGTATGAATTCAACCCGGGCGAAGGCGCGTTCTACGGTCCGAAGCTCGAGTTCGTGCTGAAGGATGCGATCGGTCGCGACTGGCAATGCGGCACCTGGCAGGTGGACCTCAATCTGCCGGAAAGGCTTGGCGCTCACTACGTGGACGAGCACAGCCAGAAATGCACTCCGGTCATGCTCCATCGCGCGATCTTCGGCTCGCTGGAGCGCTTCCTGGGCATCCTGCTGGAGCACCATGCGGGCAAATTGCCGACCTGGCTTGCGCCGGTGCAGGCGGTCGTCCTGAATATCTCCGAAAAGCAGGCGGCTTACGCGACCGAGGCCGCCGATTTCCTTAAAAATCAGGGGCTTCGCGCAGAAATTGACTTGCGAAACGAAAAGGTGGGCTATAAAATCCGCGAGCACACGCTGAAGCGTGTCCCGTACCTGCTGGTGGCAGGCGATCGGGAAGTCGAGTCCAGGTCATTGGCCGTGCGCACGCGCTCCGGGAAGGATCTGGGTGCCATGCCCCTGGAAGAGGTGGCCACTCGGATCGCCCAGGATGCGGCGAGCCGCGGCCGTCGTTATTTGGAGGACTGAAGTATTTCGACAACCAAACGCGTCAGGCGCAATGAGGAGATCCTTGCGCCACAGTTACGCGTGATAGGCGCCGACGGCAGCCAGGTCGGCGTGATGGCCCGCAGCGAGGCACTGGCGAAAGCCCTCGCTGAAGAACTGGATCTCGTTGAGGTTTCGCCGACCGCAGAGCCTCCCGTCTGCCGGATCATGGACTTCGGAAAGTACCTGTTCGAGCAGAACAAGAAGGCTCACTCGGCGAAGCGCAAGCAGAAGCAGATCCAGCTCAAGGAAGTGAAGTTCCGACCGGGTACGGAATCGGCGGATTACCAGGTCAAGCTGCGTAATCTGATCCGCTTCCTGACCGAAGGTGACAAGGCCAAGGTAACCATGCGGTTCCGCGGCCGGGAGATGGCCCACACGGAGATCGGGCGCAAGATCCTCGACCGCCTCGTGGTCGACCTCGCCGAATACGGCACGGTCGAGCAGGGCGCTTCGATGGAAGGGCGCCAGATCACCATGGTGATCACTCCCAAGAAGAAGTGACCGGCGGCTAGCCGCCGATACGCCTCCAGCCCGCGCGAGCGGTGTGAAGAGGTCAGAAAACAGGAGAGACCGATGCCCAAGTTGAAGACCAACCGGGCTGCGGCGAAGCGTTTTCGCAAAACTGCGAAGGGCTTCAAGCGCGGCCAGGCAAATCGCCGACACATCCTCACGAAGATGACGAAGAAGCGTAAGCGCCAGCTGCGCGGCTCGACCATGGTTCACGAAACCGACGTCGGCCGCATCGTGCGCCTGCTTCCCAACGTCTGACGCAAACCAGGAGTGATGTGACATGGCAAGAGTAAAGCGCGGCGTCATTGCAGGACGCCGGCACAAGAAGGTCCTGAAAAAGGCCAAGGGTTATTACAACGCGCGCCGCAAGGTGTTCCGCGTCGCGAAGCAGGCGGTCATCAAGGCGGGCCAGTATGCCTATGTGGGGCGCCGGCTCAAGAAGCGCGACTATCGGGCGCTGTGGGTGCAGCGGATCAATGCCGCAGCGCGCAGCTTCGGGCTGTCCTACAGTCGCCTGATCTCGGGCCTGAAGGCCGCCGGCGTCGAGATCGACCGCAAGGCTCTCGCGGACCTGGCGGTGCACGACATCACGGCATTCGGAGTGGTCGCGGAGAAGGCGAAGGCCGCACTGGCCGCGAAGTAGCGCCCGGACTGCAGGGGGTCGGGTGAAGGACCTGGATTCGCTGATCAAGCGCACGCTCGAACAGATCGCGTCGAGCAGCAACCTTGCGGCGCTCGATGCCGTGCGCGTCGGAGTGCTCGGCAGGAAAGGCAGCATCACCGAGCAGCTCAAGCTGCTCGGCACGCTCCCGCCCGCAGAACGGCGTGCTGCGGGCGCCGCGATCAACCACGCCAAGGACCAGCTCGCGGCTGCGCTCGACGCCCGCCGTGCAGAACTCGAAGTCGAGGCCGTCGGCCGCGACCTTGCGGCCGCAAGCATCGATGTCACGCTGCCGGGCCGCGGCCAGTCGGTTGGCGGCCTGCACCCGGTCACGCGCAGCAGGCTGCGCATCGAGTCGATCTTCCGGCAGTCAGGATTCACGGTTGCCGAGGGCCCGGAAGTCGAGAACGACTTCTACAATTTCGAGGCGCTCAACATCCCCGCAGACCACCCGGCCCGGGCGATGCACGACACCTTCTACTTCGGCGACGGCCGGCTGCTGCGCACGCATACCTCGCCGGTGCAGATCCGCGCGATGCAGCAGGATGGCGTGCCGATCCGCGTGATCGCGCCGGGCCCGGTTTATCGCCGCGATTCCGACGTCACGCACTCGCCGATGTTCCATCAGGTCGAGGGTCTGGTCATCGATGAGGACATCAGCCTCGCGAACCTGAAGGGCGTCCTGGCAGGATTCGCCGAACAGTTCTTCGAGAAGCCGCGCGAGATGCGTTTCCGGCCCTCTTATTTCCCGTTCACGGAACCCTCGGCTGAAGTGGACATCCAGTGCGTGTTCTGCGACGGGGCGGGCTGCCGGCTCTGCAAGCAGACCGGCTGGCTCGAGATCCTGGGCTGCGGCATGGTGCACCCGAATGTGCTGCGCGCCTGTGGCGCGGATCCTGAACGCTGGCAGGGCTATGCATTCGGCATGGGCATCGAGCGGCTTGCGATGCTTCGCTACTCGGTCAACGACCTGCGGCTCTTCTTCGAGAACGACCTGCGCTTCCTTGCGCAGTTCAACCGGGGCTGATCATGCGCGTCAGTCTCGAGTGGCTCAACGAATGGGTCGAGACCGGCTGGGATGCGGCGCTGCTGTCGCAGCGCCTGACCATGGGCGGCATCGAGGTCGAATCGATCGAACCGGCGGCGCCCGAATTCACCGGTGTCATGGTCGGCGAGGTGCTGAGCGTGGAGCGCCACCCCGGCGCCGACAAGCTGACTGTCTGCCGGGTCGCGGGTGGCGGCACCGAGCCGCTGCAGATCGTCTGCGGCGCACCAAACGTGCGTGCCGGCATGAAGGCGCCGCTGGCGCTCGAGGGCGCCACTTTGCCGGGCGGCCTGGTTATCCGGCGGGCGAAGCTCCGCGGCGTCGAGTCGGCAGGCATGCTGTGTTCAGGGCGCGAACTGGGCCTTTCCGACGACCAGGACGGCCTGCTCGAGCTGCCGTCGCAGCTCGTGACGGGCGCGCCGTTTCGCGAAGCGCTGAAGCTCGACGATGCCGTCTTGATGCTCAACGTGACACCCAATCGCGGCGACGTGCTGTCGATGATCGGCGTCGCACGTGAGGCGGCCGCGATCGCGGATTGCAAGCTGACGCCGCCCCACATCGAGCCCGTGGCCGCCACGCATCACGCGAAGTTTGCAGTGCATCTCGAGGCGCCTGCCGGCTGCCCGCGCTTTGCAGGACGCGTCATCAAGGGCATCGACCCCAAGGCCAGCACGCCGATCTGGATGCGCGAGCGGCTGCGTCGCGCCGGCCTGCGGCCGATCGGCCCGATCGTGGATGTCACGAATTACGTGATGCTGGAACTCGGCCAGCCGCTGCACGCCTACGACCTGCGCAGGCTCAGTTCGCACATCGAGGTGCGCCTGGCGCGGAATGGCGAGCGCCTGGCCCTGCTGGACGGGCGCGAGATTGCGGTCGACCCGGACACGCTCGTGATCGCGGATGAGACCGGCCCGGTGGGCCTGGCCGGCATCATGGGTGGCGAGAAGAGTGGCATCGCCGCCGATACCACCGACGTATTCCTGGAAGGCGCTTTCTTCGCGCCGGAGGCCGTCGCCGGTCGTGCGCGGCGGTACGGGATGCTGACCGATGCCTCGCAACGTTTCGAACGCGGCGTCGATCCGCGCCAGCAGGAGCGGGCGATCGAGCGCGCGACGGAACTTTTGATCGACATTGCGGGCGGCCAGCCGGGCCCGACTGTGCTGACGCAGGTCGAGACTCAGCTGCCGAAACGTCCCAGCGTCACCTTGCGACCGGAGCGCGTCGCGAGCCTGCTCGGCGTCCAGGTCCCGCGCTCGACTCTCGAGGACATCCTGCGCCGCCTCGGCATGCAGGTGGCGGGAGCCGGAGACCGGCTGGGCGTCATACCACCGAGCCATCGCTTCGACATTGCGATCGAGCAGGATCTCATTGAAGAAATCGCGCGCATCTACGGCTATGACGAAATTCCGCGCAAGGACGCGAAGGTGCCGCAGCGCCCACAACCAGCGACCGAGCAGATTGTTTCACGCGAGCGGTTGATGTTGCTGCTCGCGGATCGCGGCTACCAGGAAGCGATCACCTACAGTTTCGTGGATGCCCGCACGCAACGGCTGCTGTTCCCGGGCCGCGAGACGCTCGCTCTCGCGAATCCGATATCCGTCGAACTCGGCGAGATGCGGGTCTCGCTGTGGCCCGGACTGATCGAGGCGCTCAAGGGCAACCTGCGCAGGCAACAGGAACGGGTAAGGCTGTTCGAGGTCGGCACGCGATTCGAAATGCAGCACGGGCGGCTCGTCGAGAGCCAGGTCATCGCGGGACTGATCACGGGTCCGGTCTATCCGGAGCAATGGGGCGCCGACAAGCGCGTCGCGGATTTCCACGATCTCAAATCGGATGTCGAGGCGCTGTTCAGCCTGACCGGACGCGGGCGGACAATAAGTTACATTGCGGCGCCGCACGAGTGCCTGCATCCGGGCAAGAGCGCCGCCGTGATGAATGGAGGCACCCGGGTCGGATGGCTCGGGCAACTGCATCCGGAGACCGCGAGGAAGCTCGAAATCCGCGATCCGCCCTGGCTCTTCGAGTTGGCAATCGACCCGAGCTTCCGGTCGGAAGTGCCTGTCTTTGCGGACATTTCCAGGTTCCCGGCGATCCGGCGCGATCTGGCGGTCGTCATCGACGAAGCGACGACGCTGGACGAATTGAAGAAAACTGTTAATTTGGCCGCAAAAGGCCTGTTGCGCGAACTTCACGTGTTCGACGTGTACCGGGGGAC
>JBATEA010000012.1:0-2415 GCA_049663745.1 Steroidobacteraceae bacterium
CGAGCGCCGCGCCAGGTCCACCTGGCCGAGCTTGATCGCCCGGGCCTTGGCCACGCTCAGCGCGACATAGACTGAGAGCGTCAGCAGCACCTGGACCAGGACGGGGCCGAAGATCTGGTTGCGATTCATCGTTGATCTCCCTGGAGAGATCAGATCATGCCACGCAGTTGGCGTGCACCGTGCAATACACGAATTATTGATATCCGACCGGCGGTAAGGCGATAGGCGATCAAATAGCTCCAAACCGGAAAACACCGAACGCCCGCCGGCAAGTCCGTCCGCACATGGCCGATTTCAGGAGCATCCGCGAGCAGGAGAAATTTCGCATCGAATTCAGCAATCAAGGAATCGGCCGCGGTGACATTATCTGCAGCAATGTGAAGCCAAATCTCGTGAATATCCTCATTGGCACGTTCGCTGATGACAACCCGATTCATCGATTCCGCTGGCTTTTCCCCGTTTTCATGGCCGCGAGCCGCCTGCGTCCCTCGCGCTTGATCTCCTCCGCATCAAACGGTCGCCAACCCCCGCTATCCAGCCCTTCTTGCACAAGTCTTCGCAATTCCGCGAGCGATTCTTCCCGTGTTTCACGCCGGCCTTTCCACTCACGCAGTGCCTCGCGAATCACTTCGCTGGTGGTGGCATAGTCGCCGGACTTCACCGCCTGCCTGACGAGCTCCAGCATGTCGGTGGGCAAGGCCACACTGATTTTCTCGATGTTCGCCATAGATCCTCCAACCCAGGAGGAAATAGTAGCAAATATTCCTACTTTTGGCTTACCCGGGTCCATAACTTGCACAATCGGCTAATTACCGATCGCGCCAATAGCCCGGCCGTCGGGAATGGTGAGCCACCGCCACCACGACAATTTCGCCACGAAGGTCGATGACAATGATGGCGAAAGGAAAACGCTTGAGCATCAAACGCATGGCGCCGCGCTCTCCGACTGCGCCGGACATGGGCATCAAGGGGAAGACCTCTCCCTCCAACAGATCAAGTGCTGCCAGGACTGCGCCGGCAAATTCTTCGCCCAGTCCTGGTCGCTGACGCTCGTACCACGCTGCCGCCTCGACCGCCTCGAGTGCGGCCGCCAGGTGGATGCGAACCGGGCGCATCAGAGTCGGGTCAGTCGCTCGCGCATGCGCTTGGCAAATTCAGCGCGGTCGATGATCTGGGTATTTCCGGACGCGACTTCGTCAAGCCTGCGCAGAATTTCAGCGTCCCAGTCAGCAGACGCGTCGGGATCGGCTTGCCCGTCCAGGCTTTGCACGAGGTCGCAGGCCAGTTCAGCGCGTTCCGCGTGAGGCAGATTCAGGGCTTCGCTGCGGAGACGTTCGACGATCCTGCTGGCCATGGTTCATCCGATGGTTGGCTGGGCTATAAAGGTAGCCCCGATGCTGCCACGTGGCAACGTGGGAATCGGCGGCGTTCGTTCAGTTTCAAAAACGCTTGATGCCGGGCCCGGGGACTGTCCCCTTTTCCGAAGGAAAAGGTGGACTGTCCCCTCTTAAAGGGGTGCGTCCCCTTTACCGTTACTCCACCACCACCACCGCCACGTAATTCGCGGTGAGCGTGTTGTCGGCGCGCTCGTAGTGGCCGTGCGCGAAGAGCCCGCGGGCCTTGGCGCCGCCGCCCAGCAATTCCTCCAGGCGCGCCGTGAACGCATTCCAGTCACCGAACACCTCGATCACATTGCCCCGTCCGATCGCGAACAGCCTCGGCCCCGCCGCCGGCGCCACCGTCGGCGCCGAGGCGAGCGCGGTGATATCCACGACCAGCGGCCCGATCTTGATGTGGTGGCGCGCGCCCAGGTCCGGGTTCGCGTTGTCCACGACCAGGCCGTCCGTGCCCATCGAGAGGAAGGGCGCCGAAGTGCCGTCCGCGCCCCAGCCGACCGCCATGTCCGCGCGCACGCCCGTGAAATCCACGAGCGTCCGGCCGACGAAGTCCGGCGGTGCGAAGCCGAAGGGCGTCACGAAGCCGAACACCCGCGCCGGGTCGCCCGGCATCAGCAACTGCGAATTGAATGCACCGGCACCGACTTCGTAGTTATCCGGGTCTGCGTCGGTTGCAGACGATGTGCCAGTCCCCGTGAAATCAAACGCAACAGGCCGCCGGCCATCGATCGAGAAGAGATCGAGCGTCACCAGTCCCGGCAGCGCCGAGACCACGCTGCCCGCGAGATGCGTCAGCTTCAGGCGCACGCGGCCCGCGGTCGCATCGAGCGTCAGGTTGTCGTCGTCGGCCGAGGCATCGCCCAGGGCAATGATGCGCTGCCCGACCGAGATCGCCCCCGGCCGCAGCAGGTTGTGGCCACCGCCGTCGCGCGTGACGATCGTGTCGGGCCCGATCAGGACCGTGATGTCGCCACGGATGAAGCGCTCGGCGTCACCGCGGCGGATCAGCGTGCCACCG
>JBATEA010000013.1:0-2663 GCA_049663745.1 Steroidobacteraceae bacterium
CAGGAGCGCCGTCGGTCGCGTAATGTCGGCACTCTTACCAGGGGGATTCCGTCATGACTCGCATCATCCTGATCTTCGGCATTGCCGCCGGCCTGATCGTCACCGTGCCCATGGACCTGCTGCTGGCAAATGCCGAGTCGGGAAGCGGGGCGCATTCCCTGTTTACCGGGTACCTGATGATAGTTCTCGCGCTCAGCCTGGTTTTTTTCGGCGTGAAGCGCCTGCGCGATCGCGAACTGGGAGGCGTGATCCGCTTCCTTCCAGCCCTGTTGACAGGTCTCGGGATCAGCGTTGTTGCGAGCGCGATCTACGTGATTGGCTGGGAGATCACACTGGCGGTCACGGATTTCGCATTCGTCGATTCGTACAGCAACGCAGCGATCGAGGCGGCACGCGCCAAGGGCGCATCGGCGGCCGATGTCGCGGCTGTCGTCGCGCAGATGGACGAGTTCCGCCGCCAGTATGCGAACCCGCTCATCCGGATGTCGTTCACATTCATCGAGATCTTTCCGGTCGGATTGCTGATCTCGCTGATTTCGGCGGCGCTGTTGCGCAATAGCCGGTTTCTGCCCGCGCGCGCACCGGCGGCGTGAGCCACCGGCGCCGCCAGTTACTGATTAGGAGCCAGTTCCCCTTCGATCGGCAACAGCAATCTCGACGCGTTGCCGGCCCCAAGATGAATCGAAATCGCGGCGGGCCGGGCGGCGGCGGAAACGATCTCCGACTCACCGGTTTGCAGATTGCGCGACAGATGCGGGGCAAACGACCCGGAAATCTGGGCGCGAATCCGGTGCCCCCTGGCAAACCGGATACTCGTCATCAATGCCGGCAGCCGCAATTCATATATCCGCCCCGGTTCAAGCAGCTCCTGGCCCGCGCCGGGGTCTCGGTAACTCGCGCGGACCACGTCGTTGCCGGGACTCATCAGATTGAATGCGCGTCCGTCAGGGTACACGTCCTGCAGCCTCACCCACAGGTCGAAATCGCGACAATCGCAGGAAGCTTGGATCAATGCGGTGATGTCGCCGGCGACCCACAGATCCTTTGACAAAGGTTCTGTCTCGAACGTGAGAAGGTCCTTGCGGGATTCGAGTCCTCGATAGTCGTGCGGGCCCGGCGTGCCGTAGGGATCCGTGACCGGCTCCAGGGAATTCGCGGTGAAAGTACTCTGCGAATGCGTTGCCGGCTCCGTTTGCTGCAATCGGTGCTGGCCACCGTCTTCAGCGGCAGCGAAATACAGCGACATGACGCGGCTGGGCGGTGGCCAGCCGCTCGCTTCGCGCCACTCGTTGGCGCCCATGACGAAATGGCGAACCGGCGCGGCATGCGTGAATTGATTGGCGATGCCGCGGACGTAATGGTCGTGAAAGTCGAGTATCAACTCGTCGTAATCGATGACGGCATTGGGACCGAAATCCAGATCGCCTGCGTGCCCGTCCGTTGGCGAGGGGACGCCATGGACCCACGGGCCGAGCACAAGGTGCGTCCGCGAGCTGGCCTGCCCGTTCCTCGCCTGCACCAGGCCATTGAAATTGGTCGCCGCCCCTTCAACGCCATAGGCATCGTCAAACCAGCCACTCAAGTTGAGCACTGATGCCGATACTTGCCCATAGCGGCCGCGTAGCTCCGCCCAGTCCCACCACGGATCCTCGGGCGGATGAGCCAGCCATTCGAAGTAGTACGGCGCTTCCTGCCGAAGCCATGGCAAGTCGCGCAATGGCAGCCACGATTGATAATCCTGCGCCACGGCCGGCCAGCTCCGCTCCGCATCGCCGCCGACAGGTAGGCCAAGTCGGCGCCGCGCGTCCGGCGCGACGTATTGATAGATCCACGGCAGCCACGACGAGTCGAAGATGCCGTTCATGTAAAAAAACCTGCGGGGCGACGAAAAAGTCATCGCCGGCGCCATGGCCACGAGGTGCGGCGGCGCCTCCACCGCGGCGAGCCATTGCACGGCACCTGGGTAGGAAAGGCCGTACGTGCCGATCCTGCCGTTTGACCAAGGCTGGGCCGCGGCCCATTCGATCGTGTCGTAGCCATCCGCGCCTTCCTGGCGGTACGGGTTGAAGATCCCGTCCGAGGCATAGCGGCCGCGCACGTCCTGCATGACCACGGCATAGCCGCGCTTGACTGCTTTCAGGTGAACGCCATCGCTCTTTGCAGCAAAGTGCTTGCCGTACGGCGTGCGGAACACGAGGACCGGGAACGGGCCGCCATGCGCCGGCCGGTAAATGTCCGCCCGCAAGACAACGCCATCTCGCATCGGGATCGCAATGTCCCGGTCGATCTGCACGCGAGCGGTCGGCGCGCAGCCCGCGAGGGCCGCGAGTCCGAGCGCAAGCACCCAAGCGCGTCCCTTTCTCACTCGCTCGACAACGCTGCGACGAGCGCCAGGTCCGCCGGCCGTACCTTGCCGACATCGAAGTTCTTCGCAGCCGCGGTCATGCGTGTGAGGGCCGCCGCGACAGGCATCGGTGGTTTCTTGTCGCCGGGTTTGGTGCGATGGAAGCGCACCGGGTTGATGCGCGCGACGACGAACGTGCGCAGATACGGTGACTTGAAGCCGCGCGCCTCCAGCGACTTGACGATCTTGCGCACTTGCGTGTCGATCTCGCGCAGGCGCGAGGCGTAGCCCTCGCGTTCGCGGAGGCTCACTGCCAGCG
>JBATEA010000014.1:0-2591 GCA_049663745.1 Steroidobacteraceae bacterium
AAGCGTTTTCCGGCGACCGCCGCAGGCACGGTGCCGCGCGTGGCGACGGAGCCCCGCGGAGGCTGAAACATGTTGCACACCCGATTTGCACTGCGGCGCCCGGTCACGACCTTGATGACCTTCGTCGCGGTGTCGCTGATCGGCCTCATATCGACCTGGATGCTGCCGCTCGAGCTGTTTCCGGACATCCGCTTCCCGGGCCTGCTGGTCAACATCCCCTACGACGGATCCACCCCGGAGGAAGTCGAGCAGCTGATAACCCGCCCCGCCGAGGAGGCGATCGCCACGCTTTCCGGCATCAAGGAGATCCGCTCGACCTCGTCGGAGAGCGGTTCGGAATTCGTCGTGCTGTTTGAATGGGGTCGTGACCCGGCCGCGATCGGCTTTGAGGTCCGCACCAAGCTCGAGTCGATACGCCACGAGTTTCCGCCGAGCGCCAACCGGATCCTGACCCGTATGTTCGCCGCCGGCGACGACCGCGTCGTCGTCGTGCGCATCTCGAGCCAGGAGGACCTGTCGCGGCAATACGACATGCTTGACCGGTATCTCAAGAAGCCGCTCGAGAGGCTCGATGGCGTGGCGCGCGTGTCGCTGGAAGGCGTGGAGCCGCTGGAACTTCGTATCCTGATCGACCCGGTGCGGCTCACGGCCTATGGCGTCGACATCGCGAAGCTGCGCGATTCGCTCGAGGGCGCGAACTTCTCGGTCAGCGCCGGCGAAGTGACAGGCGGCCGGCAGCGCTTCCTGGTGCGGCCAATCGGCGAGTTCCGCTCGCTGGACGACGTGCGGGATTTCATCGTGACCGGCAATGTGCGGCTCCGTGACATTGCCGACGTGCGCATGGTGACGCCGGAACTGACCGTCGGACGGCACCTCAACGGCCGCCCGGGCGTCGGGCTCGATGTCTTCAAGGCCACCGGCGCCAATATCGTCGATGTCGCCGATCGCGCCATGAAAGTCGTCGAGGAAGCCCAGAAGCTGCCGCAGCTGCAGGGCATCGACGTGCTGATCCTCGCCAACCAGTCCGAGAACATCCGCAGCTCGCTGGGAGAATTGCGCAATGCCGGACTGATCGGCGCCGCGCTCGCCCTCGTCGTGCTGTTCCTGTTCCTGCGCGACTGGCGCACGACGCTGATCGTCAGCCTGGCAGTGCCCTTCTCGCTGCTGATCACGCTCGCGGCGATGTTCTTTCTCGGATTCTCGCTGAACATCCTGACGATGATGGGCATGATGCTCGCGATCGGGCTTCTCGTGGACAACGCCGTCGTCGTGACCGAGAGCATCTTTCGCCACCGGCAGGTGCCCGGGTCGGACCCCGTGCAATCGACGTTCACCGGCGTCGACGAAGTCGGACTTGCGGTGCTCGCGGGCACGCTGTCGACGATCATCGTGTTCCTGCCGATCGTGTTCGGCGAAAAGAGCGAGATGTCGATCTTCATGGTGCATGTCGCGGTACCGATCATCGTCGCAATGGTCGCGTCCCTGTTCGTCGCACAGACCATCATCCCGACGCTGACCGCCCGCTTCCCGTCGCCGCCGCCGATCAAGGCGGGTTCGAGATTCGCGCGCTTCCAGGACTGGTACCTGCGGCGCCTCGACTGGCTGTTCAACCACAAGTGGTGGGCAGCGCTCATCGTGGTCTGCACGGTCGCCTCCGCTGCCCTGCCGTTCGCGACCAAGCTCCTGAAGGTCGACATGTTCCCGCAGGACGCAAGGGAACAGCTATACCTTCCGTATCACATCGAGGGGACGTACCCGCTGTCGCGCGTCGAGGAGGCCGTCACGCGCGTCGAAGCCTACCTGGAGGAGAACAAGGAACGCTTCGGCATCGACCTCATCTACAGCTACTACCTGCCCAATGACGCGTCCAGCGTCATCAAGCTGAAACCGCGCGATGAACTGTCGATTCAGCCGCGCGAATTGATCAAGGAGATCGAGAAGGGCCTGCCGGAGATCATCATCGGCAAGCCGAGCTTCCGCTTCGACCAGGACGAGGGCAGCAATGGCGGCGGTTTCAGCATGCACCTGACCGGCGAGTCGACCGAGGAGCTGGTCGGCCTGTCGCGCGACGTCGCGCAGCGACTGCGCGACGTGAAGGGCTTCGACTCCGTGCGCACCACCGCCAAGGCCGGCGAGCAGGAGATCCAGATCATCGTCGATCGCGAGCGCGCGGCGCGGCTCGGGCTTTCGCCGCAGGGCGTTGCGCAGACTGTAGCGGTCGCGATGCGCGGCGACAAGCTGAAGGATTTCCGCGCCGACGAGCGCGAGATCCAGATGCGTCTCGCTTTCCGTGCCGATAACCGCCAGACCATCGAGGACCTGGCGGCCTTGCCGCTGTACCTGCCGGTCGGTTCGCGCAGCACGCTGGGGGCGGTCGCACGTTTCAGGATCGACCAGAGCGAGCGTTCGATCGAACGTGTGAACCGGCTGACCTCGGTCGCCATCGAAGGCATCGTGTCGAGCGATTCGAGCCTCGACGAGGTCAAGAAGGGAGTCGAGGCCGTCATGGAGCAGTTCCCGCTGCCGCCCGGCGTCGCGTGGAAGTACGGCCGCAGCGTCGAGGACAGCGACAACACGGCTCAGGACATGCT
>JBATEA010000015.1:0-1517 GCA_049663745.1 Steroidobacteraceae bacterium
AGGCGCGCCGGCGAGTCGGTGGCCACGATCCTGCCCTTCGAGATGATCGCCACGGTATCGGCCAGGAGTTCGGCCTCCTCCATGTAGTGGGTCGTGAGAAAGACCGTTTTCCCGCGGCCCTTGAGGCCCTTGAGCACGTCCCAGACCGCGCGCCGGGCGTGCGGGTCGAGCCCGGTCGTCGGTTCATCGAGAAACACGATCTCCGGGTCGTTGACGAGCGCAGCGGCGATGCCGAGGCGTTGCTTGAGGCCTCCCGAGAGGTTGTTGAACCGGGCGTCCGCCTTGCTGCGAAGGTTGGTGAGGTCCATCAGGGCGTCGACATCGGCGTCGCAGCCGAACACCTGCGCATAGTACGTAAGGCTCTCGCGCACGGTGATCCGGTCGAACGAGCTGAAGTCCTGCGGCAGCACGCCGATCCGCCGGACGACCCTGGCTTTCGACCTGGCGACATCCATCCCGAGCACGCTGACCTTTCCGGACGTCGGCGCGCGGATGGTCTCGATGATCTCGACCGTGGTGCTCTTGCCGGCGCCGTTGGGACCGAGGAACGCGAACAACTCGCCTTTCGCGACGGTGAACGAAACATTGTCGACGGCCAGCAGCGTGCCATAGCGCTTGCACAGCTGCTCGACGACGATCGCGTGTTCGGAGTTCGGCATGCCGTGGCGCATTTAGTCCACACGACGAATGCGTTCGTCGCGTCAGAGTTTTGCGAGCTCCTCGACGATTGCGCCGACCACGTTCCTGATCTGCGCTTCGGTGTGATTGGTCGTGATGAACAGCCGCAGGCGTGCCGCGCGCTCGGGAACCGCGGGATGGATGATCGGCTGGACGATGATGTCGCGGCTGAAGAGGGCCCGGGAAAGCAGCAGGCATTTGACCGAGCTGCCGATGATGACCGGAATGACCGGGGTTCCGCCGGAAAGGCCGGTATTGAGGCCGCGTTCGCGGGCGAGTGCGAGGAAGAGGCTCGACAACTCATGGAGCCGGGTGACGCGCCCGGGTTCGCGCCGCAGGAGCGTCAAGGCCGCGAGCGCAGCGGCCGCGTTGGGCGGCGAGATGCCGACGCTGTAGACGAAACCGGGGGCGGTGTACTTGAGGTATTCGACGAGCGCAGCCGAGCCCGCGATGAAGCCGCCGCAGCTGGCGAGCGACTTGGAGAGCGTGCCCATCCACAGCTCGACGTCGGAAGGATCGATGCCGGCGTGCTCGCCAATACCGCGTCCGGTACGGCCCATGGTTCCCAGCGAATGGGCCTCGTCGACGAGCAGCATCGCGCGATGCTTCTTCTTGACTTCGACAAAGCGCGCGAGGTCGGGAAAGTCGCCGTCCATGCTGTAGACGCCTTCGATCGCGATCAGCACGCGGCGGAAGCCGTGGCGGATGCCGGAGAGCAGCGGGTCGAGCGCGCGCCAGTCGTTGTGCGCGAAGCCACGGGCCGTCGCGCCCGAGAGCCGGGCGCCCTGCAGGATTGAGTTGTGGGCGAGCATGTCGTGGACGATGAGGTCGCCCGGGCC
>JBATEA010000016.1:0-10738 GCA_049663745.1 Steroidobacteraceae bacterium
GGCAACGGCGCGGAAATCCAGGTCGTGATCGAGGTCGGCTCGCGCCGCGAGGATGCCGCGCCGACCCCGGAACCCGCCGCGCCGGGAGCGCCCGCGCGCACCGCGCAGGTCATCGGCAGCCGCTTTAATCCGGATTTCACGTTCGCGAGCTTCGTCGAAGGCAAGAGCAACCAGCTCGCCCGCGCAGCCGCCGTCCAGGTCGGCGAGAACCCCGGCAAGGCTTATAACCCGCTTTTTATCTATGGCGGCGTCGGGCTCGGCAAGACCCACCTGATGCACGCGGCCGGCCATCTCATGCGCCAGCGCAATCCCGCTGCGCGCATTGCCTACGTGCACAGCGAGCGCTTCGTCAGCGACATGGTCCGCGCGCTGCAGCACAACACCATCGCGGAATTCAAGCAGGCGTATCGCACGCTCGACGCGCTGCTGATCGACGATATCCAGTTTTTCGCCGGAAAAGACCGCTCCCAGGAAGAATTCTTTCACACGTTCAATGCGCTCCTGGAGGGCCAGCAACAGATCATCCTGACCTGCGACCGTTATCCGAAGGAGGTCGCGGGGCTCGAGGAAAGGCTGAAATCCCGCATGGGCTGGGGCCTGACGGTTGCCATCGAACCGCCGGAACTGGAAACCTGCGTCGCGATTCTGATCGGAAAGGCGCAGGCCGCCGGCGAAACCCTGCCCGAGGAAGTCGCATTCTTCATCGCCAAACGGATCCGCTCCAACGTCCGCGAGCTCGAGGGGGCGCTGCGCCGGGTGCTTGCGACCGCGCGTTTCACCGGCCGGCCGATCACGCTGGATTTCGCACGCGAGGCACTCAAGGACCTCCTTGCGCTGCAGGAACGGCTCGTCACGATCGAGAACATCCAGAAAACCGTGGCCGAGTACTACAAGATCCGCATGGCCGACATGCTTTCCAAGCGCCGCAGCCGCTCGATCGCCCGCCCGCGGCAGGTCGCCATGGCGCTCGCCCGGGAGTTGACGAACCACAGCCTGCCGGAGATCGGCGATGCCTTCGGCGGGCGCGATCACACGACGGTGCTTCACGCCTGCGATCGCGTGAAAGACCTGCGCGACAGCGATCGTCGCACCGGCGAGGATTACCTGAACCTGTTGAGAATCCTGACCGGTTGATGTGGATAATGTGTGGGCTTGGCCTGGATGGTATTCGCTCCACAGCCGGCCCACAGGGAAGGCAAAGGAAGAGCGCAGGCAACACGTGTACTTGTGCTTCGTGCAAGCCGTTGTGATGCAGCGAATTTCAGGGCTTTTCCACGGAAAACACGCTGCTCTATTACTACTACAGTCATAAGAATCATTTAATCCAAACCAGGTGCACAGATGAAATTCAGTGCCGAACGCGAACAGTTGCTGGGAGCACTTCAATCCGTCATCGGTGTCGTTGAACGGCGGCAGACCATGCCGATCCTCGCGAACCTGCTCCTGTCGGCGAAGCAGGGAAAACTTTCCGTTACGGCAACGGATCTGGAAGTCGAGCTGGTTGCGCAGGCGGAAATCAAATCCGGGGCCGATGGGCAGATTACGGTTCCAGGACGGAAGCTCCTCGATATCTGCCGTTCGCTGCCGGACGGCGCTACCCTCACCGTTTCGCAGGACGGCGACAAAATTACGGTCCGCGGCGGCCGCAGCCGCTTCGTACTCGCCACTCTCCCCGCCGCCGATTTCCCGGTCGTGGACGAGCTCGCCCAACAGCAGACGCTGGAACTTGCCCAAGCCGACCTGAAGCGTCTGCTCGACAAGACCCATTTCTCGATGGCCCAGCAAGACGTCCGTTATTACCTGAATGGAATGTTGCTGGAAACGGACGGGAAAATGCTGCGAACGGTCGCGACTGACGGCCATCGTCTGGCATTGTGCGAAATGGACCTGCCCGGGAAAGCCCAGGCCCAGCAAGTCATTGTTCCGCGCAAGGGGGTGTTGGAATTACAGCGCCTGCTGGGCACGGAAGGGAATGTTGCGATCACGATTGGCACTAATCACGTTCGCGCCCAGATCGGCGACGTTCGCTTCACATCGAAGCTCATTGACGGCAGATTCCCGGAGTACAGCCGGGTCATCCCGGCGGCGCCGCCGAAGGCGGTCGTGGCCGACCGAGAGATGCTGCGCGCGGCGCTGCACCGAACTTCGATCCTGGCTAACGAGAAATACCGCGGGATCCGGCTGGCCCTGAAGAAGAATTCGCTGACCCTCCAGGCGCATAACCCCGAACAGGAAGAGGCGGAGGAACAGGTCGAAGTCAGCTACAAGGGCGATGAGCTCGAGGTTGGTTTCAATGTGACCTACCTGCTGGAAGCGCTCGCTGCCGTGGATGGTGCAGAGGTCGAACTCGGCGTGACGGACGGGAACTCGAGCTGCCTGGTGCGCGCGCCGGGGACAAGCAGTGCCCGCTACGTCGTCATGCCGATGAGGCTGTAAGGGGCGCAATGCCCCTCAGCTGGTTCCGCGCGGAACAATTTCGCTGTCTGGGGGCCATCGAGCTGGAGCTGGACCCGGGCGCGAATGTTTTTATCGGGCCGAACGCATCCGGAAAGACCAGCTTGCTGGAAGCCGCATTTTTCCTGGGGCGCGGCCGGTCCTTTCGCAGCCGCCGGCTGGATGCGCTGATTCGCCACGGCCAGGACGCTTTCGTCCTCGCCGGCCGCAGCAGTGGTGGGGTCGTTCCGGTGATGCTGGGCGTTCGGGCGCGACGCGACGGCACGGAATGGCAGGCGGGCGGCGCGCCAGCGAGTGGCGTTGCGGAGTTGGCTGAACAATTCCCCGCCCAGGTCATCGACCCCGAAATCCACAAGCTGCTCGAAGAAGGCCCGGGCCGGCGGCGTCGATTCCTGGATTGGGGGGTGTTCCACGTGGAACCCGCGTTTCTGCCAACCTGGCGCCGGTATCACCTGGCGCTCAGGCAGCGGAATGCCGCGCTGAAACAGAACCGGGCGGATAGTGACTTGGCCGCATGGGAACAAGAGTTGGCGAGCAGTGGCGAAGAGTTGGTCCGACAGCGAGAGCGCTACCTCGCAAGACTGCGCGATCCGCTTCGGAGCATTGGCGAAGCGCTGCTTGGCAGCCCGATTACGTTGGTACACAACCAAGGCTGGGACGAGAAAAGGCCGCTGTTGGAAGCGCTCGAGGCCGACAGGGGGCGGGACCGCCGCTACCGCGCGACGCAATCTGGCCCACACCGTGGCGATGCCACGGTCGAGGTGGGCGGCCGCGCAGCGAAGGATCGCGTATCACGGGGCCAGCAAAAGCTGGTCGCGGCCGGCCTGATACTGGCGCAACTGGGGATCCAGGAGCAGGAGCGGCCCGGACGCTCTGCGCTGTTGCTCGACGATCCTGCGGCGGAACTCGATCCGGAAAACCTGGCGCGGTTGATGGCAGTGGTGCGAACCATGCCGGCGCAACTGTGGGTCACGGCGCTGCGCGGCGATATTCCGGGACTGCCGGCGCGCGGGCGGATGTTCCACGTGGAACAAGGAACCATCCGGCCGAGCTGAGGCTGGCGGATGTTCCACGTGGAACATGGCGCGCGCACAGGGCGGGGCGCATTTGCACTGCAAAAAAACAGGCATCTTGAGCCGTGGAAAAGTCCATGTTTTCCACAGATTCCTCCACAGGCGCGGATGGCGCCATTTCGCCAAGCCAAGCAACTGAAAAACAAAGTAAAAACAGGGATTTTCGTGCTACTATTTCAAGATTATGCTGCCAGGCCCTCAGGCGTCCACCGCCGCCGCCTACGATTCCAGTAAAATCAAGGTGTTAAAGGGCCTCGAGGCCGTCCGCAAGCGGCCCGGTATGTACATCGGCGATACCGACGACGGCACCGGCCTCCACCACATGGTTTTCGAGGTGGTGGATAACTCCATCGACGAGGCGCTGGCTGGCTACTGCGACCGCATCATCGTGACGATTCACGCCGACGAATCGATCACCGTCCAGGACAACGGACGCGGGATTCCGACCGACATCCACAGCGAGGAAGGCCGCTCCGCAGCGGAGGTCATCATGACCGTGCTGCACGCCGGCGGAAAATTCGACGATAACTCCTACAAGGTGGCGGGCGGCCTGCATGGCGTCGGCGTCTCGGTCGTCAATGCGCTTTCCGGCGCGCTGACGTTGACGATCGCGCGCGACGGGAAGCTTCACCGCCAGCAATACCGCCTGGGCGAGCCGCAGGGGCCGCTCAGCGTGGTCGGCGCGACGACGGAGCGCGGCACGACCGTGCGCTTCAAGCCGAGCAACACCATCTTCACGAATACGACGTTTTCCTACGAATGGCTGGCAAAACGCCTGCGCGAGCTGTCATTCCTGAATTCCGGCGTTCGCATCGAGTTGATCGACGAGCGCGAAGACATGACCGACGTGTTCGAACACCAGGGCGGCGTCAGCGCTTTCGTGCAATACCTGAATCGCGGCCGCACGGCGGTTCATCCAAACATCTTCTATTTCCAGGGCCAGGAAGGGCCGATTTCCGTCGAGGTCGCCGCGCAGTGGAACGACTCCTACCAGGAATCGATGTACTGCTACACGAACAACATCCCGCAGAAGGACGGCGGCACGCACCTGGCGGGTTTCCGTGCGGCGCTGACCCGCAAGATCAACGATTTCATCGACAAAGAAGGCCTCGCGAAGCGCGAAAACGTCTCGCTGACGGGCGATGACGCGCGCGAAGGCATGACAGCCATCCTGTCCATCAAGATGCCCGATCCGAAGTTCTCGTCGCAGACCAAGGACAAGCTGGTTTCATCGGAGGTCAAGGGCGCCGTGGAATCGGTGGTCGCGCAGAAACTGGGTGAATTCCTGCTCGAGCGGCCGGCCGACGCGAAAGCAATCTGCATGAAGATCATCGACGCGGCGCGCGCGCGCGAAGCCGCGCGCAAGGCGCGCGAGATGACCCGGCGCAAGGGCGCGCTGGACGCCTCGGGCCTGCCCGGCAAGCTCGCCGACTGCCAGGAAAAGGACCCCGCAAAGTCCGAGATTTTCCTGGTCGAGGGTGAATCCGCCGGCGGCTCGGCAAAACAGGGCCGCGATCGGCGGACCCAGGCCGTGCTGCCGTTGAAGGGCAAGATCCTGAACGTCGAAAAGGCCCGCTTCGACAAGATGCTGTCGTCGCAGGAGGTCGTGACGTTGATTAGCGCGCTCGGAACCGGCATCGGGCGCGACGATTTCGACGCGGAAAAGCTGCGCTATCACCGCGTTATCATCATGAGCGTGGACGGCGACGACCATGTGTTCATCCGCACAGGTGGCGGCATGGCGCGATTGGTGCGCATCGGCGAATTCATCGACGCGACTCTCGATGAAAGCCGGGGAAATGGTGCCGTTGAGTCGGACGGACATGCCGAGAAATTGCGCAATCGCAACCTCGGTGAGGTCCTGTGTTTCGGGCGCGAGGGGCACGAAGTCCGATTCCGCCCGATCAAGGCAGTCATCCGCCATCCACTCGATGAGAAGCTTTTCAAGGTCCGCGCAGCCTATGGGCGCTCGGTTCGCGTGACTTCGAGCCACAGCGTTTTTGTGCATGAAAATGGCTGTATTCAGCTCAGGCGCGGCGATGAATTGCGCAAGGGTGATGAACTGGTGGCGCCGCGGCAATTGCGCCTGCCGGAAGAAGCCGCGGGCCGGATCGACCTGTTGCGCGAACTTCATCGTGATCGACAGGCTGCCTGCCAGACATGGGTTCGTGGCCCCGCCGTGGAGGCCTGGCATCGTAATCGCGTGATGCGGAAACACGGCGCGGACTCCAGCCTGATGGCAGCCCGCGTCGAGATTCCGCCAGCCGTGCGCACCACATTGAGCGCGCAACGCCTAGCCAGCGGCATCTCCAATCGGGCGCTTTGTGGCGCCATTGGAATCTCACAACCCGTGACTTTCTACGGCTGGGAAAACGGCTCGCAGAGGCCAACGGCAGGGCATTTCCAAGCGTATTTGAATGCCGTGGGTGCGGATGTTCCCGCTGTCATGACGCAGGTCGCAATCGGCCCGGGCCGACTCGAGAAAATCTGGGAGACACAGTACCGCGCTTCGGGGCGCAACGAAGTCCGCGAACTGGTGCGCTTGTCGGCACTCGGCGCGGATGACCTGGAATGGTTCGGCACGCGCGAAGACCTTGAATTGACGCCCGAGCACTACCGCGACCGCGGAATTCCGCGCTACATCAGCGTCAACGAAGATCTCCTGTGCCTCCTTGGCTTCTACCTCGCCGAGGGTTCCGCGTCCGATCGCAACGGCGTTCGATTCGCGATTGGCAGCGGCAACAGCGGGTTGTTGCCAGAGTTGCAGGAGCGGCTCGCGCGCGTATTCGGCAGAACCGCCTCGATTTACTCGAATCGTCCCGGTGCCGGAGAGCTGAAACTCGTCAATCGCATCGCGGCGCTGGCCTGGCAGAACGTGTTTGGATTCCGCGGCGCGGAATCCGTGAGCAAGCGAATTCCCGACCTGGTATTCAATGTCCCTGAAACGCTGCGCCTGGCTTTCCTGCGCGGCTATCTGCTGGGCGATGGAACGGTCGCAAGAACGCGAATTGCGTTCTCGACGTCTTCTTACGATCTGGCCAGCGGCCTCATGTACCTGCTTTCATCCCTGGGTGTTGTCGCCTCGCTGAGCGAGCACGAACCTGACGGTGTCGTCCGCGAGATTCGCAATGCACCCTGCGTTACCAGGCATCGCCATTGGATCGTTTCGGTGTGCGCCGCCGAAGATTTGTCCAGGCTCGCGGGGGTTTGGCGCGAGCACAGGAACGCACCGGCGCTCGCTGGCCGCCTGAAAAACCCCAAAGGACACGGGGCCCGTCGTTTCAAGGAGTTGGATGGAGATCTGATGGCTATACCCATCGTCTCCGTGGACGAAATCGAGGCGAGCAATGGTTACGTTTACGACTTTTCCGTCGAGACCGATGAGAATTTCGTCGCCGGGATGGGCGGCATCTGCTGTCACAATACGGACGCTGATGTTGACGGGAGCCATATCCGCACGCTGCTCCTGACTTTTTTCTATCGCCAGATGCCGGAGCTCATCGAGCGCGGGCACATCTACATCGCCCAGCCGCCGCTGTTCAAGATCAAGCGCGGCAAGCAGGAGATGTACGTCAAGGATGAGCCCGAACTGGACCAGTTGCTGTTGACGAGCGCCCTGGACGGGGCTGCTTTGCACGTGAACCCGGAAGCCCCGCCGCTGGCGGGCTCGGGCCTGGAAATGCTGGCGCGGCAGTACATGGAAGTTCGCGCCATCATCGGCCGCTGGTCGCGACGCTATGACCGGCGCCTGCTCGAGCAGTTGCTGGCAATGCGTCCGGTCGGTGAACAGCAGTTTACGGATGCCGCCTGGCTCGAGGGTTGGGCGAAGGAGCTGGAGGCGCGGCTCAACTCGGATGGCAGCCTGGTCCACAGCTACCAGCTTTCGGTGCGCCGGAACGAAGAGGGCGCGCCGCTGCGCGTCGACATTGCGCGCATGGAGCATGGCGTGACGACCGAAAAGCACCTGCAGCGGGAATTTTTCGAATCGGCGGAATACGCGCGGATCGCGGAGCTCGGCGCGACGCTCAGTGACTTCATCGGTCCCGGCGCCCATGTGACGCGCGGCGGCGAGCGACAGGACGTCTCCGCATTTCCGGAGGCGATGGCCTGGCTGCTGGAACAAGCGCGCAAGGGCCAGACGATCCAGCGCTACAAGGGCCTCGGCGAGATGAACCCGGAGCAGCTCTGGGAAACGACGATCAACCCCGAGGTGCGCCGGCTGCTGCAGGTCCGCATCGAGGACGCCGTGGCGGCGGATGACATCTTCACGACGCTGATGGGCGACGCCGTCGAACCGCGCCGCGAATTCATCGAGAAGAACGCGCTCTACGTGTCGAATCTGGACGTCTGATCCGCGCCGATTTCGCGCGCCCGCCAGCGCGAAGATATCCCACAGACGAATCGCATGGATATCATCGTCTTATGACGATACGGATGTTTATAAACATCCAAAAAAGCCACAAAAAAGGCCGGAATCCCGTCCCGCAACGTCAACTGACGGTGCCTTCAGGCGTTCTAAGCGATGCAGGGAGATTTTCAGACCGTCCCCGTGACGAAGGAGTCATCACGATGAAAATCACAGCAGGCATGGATTGCAACGGTCGCGCAGCGCTGGTGGCCGCAGCGGCAATTTTCACGCTGTCATTTGCAACGACCGCACTCGCTCAGCATGTCGGTGGCCGCCCCGCGGCCGCAGGCAACATGCGGGCGATGCCGGTGCTGCCGGCGCAGGTTCCGAGCAGCATCTGGAGCCACCGTCCGGCGACCCTGCCGGAAGCCGCCGCAGCATCCGACAACGCCGCCACTGCGACGACCACGATCGAACACACCGAAGACGGAATCGTCCGCACGACGACGGTGACGAACAAGCAGGGCACGATGACGAGTGCCACGGCGGTCAGCCGTGATGAAGACGCGGGAACCCAGACCGTGAAGTCTTCCAGCACCGGCTTCGACGGCAAGACGCGCAATGTCGAAAACGCCGTGACGAAGACTGAAGACGGTGCCGATCACACCCTGACCAAAGAAGGGGATGAGGACGCGGACGCGGCGGGGATCAGCTCACCGGCGCGCTGATCTCGCGCATCCTGCCCTCGATCCAGGCTTGCACTTCGGCATTCAGAGCGCGTGGGTCGCGGCCGGTCGTCTCGATCGGCGGCCCGATCACGACGCGGATCAGTCCTGGTTTTTTCAACAGGCCGCGGCGCGGCCAGAAGTCGCCCGCGTTGTGCGCAACCGGGATGAGCTTTGCCCCGGTCTGGGATGCCAAGAGCGCGCCCGACATGCCGTACTTGCGCGTCTCACCGGAGGCGACGCGCGTGCCCTCGGGAAATATCATCACCCAGACGCCGGCCGCGAGCCGCGCGCGGCCCTGGTCCAGGATCTGGTTGACGGCGCGGTGACCTGAGCCGCGGTCGATCGCGATGCCCCGCATCAGCCAGGTTGCCCAGCCGACCAGCGGGATCCACAGGATCTCGCGCTTGTAGACCCAGGCGGACGGCGGCAGGAGGACCATCTGGGCCATCGTTTCCCAGGCCGAAGTGTGCTTCCACATCGTGATGTGCGCGCCCTCGCGCGGGATGTTTTCGCGGCCCTCGACGACCCAGTCGAGGCCGCAGAAAATCTTTGCGAGCCACATATTGGAACCCGCCCAGCCGCGCGCCAGTACATACCGCGACCGGAACGGCAGCAGGCCGCCGAGCAAGGTGATCAGGGCGCCCCAGGCCAGCGATCCCGCGAACAACAGCGCCGTATAGACGAGCGAGGCAAGCCATTGCAGGGGGGCAATCCGGCGCCATGGCGCGGTTCTGCCGGGCCGCCCAGGGGAATTGTTTTTGAATGCCATCAGTTGAATGAAATTGGGATGTTTATAGACATCCGGAATTGCCGGTTTTTTCAGCCGGGCAGGCGTGACAGATTGGCCGTGTGCTGGAACAGGCGCTGCAAGGCTGCGAGAAGTGCCAGGCGATTTGCGCGGAGCGCCGGATCTTCCGCCATGACCATCACGCGATCGAAGAATCCATCGACGACCGGGCGCAATGTGGCGAGCCTGCGCATCGCTTCGGTATAGCGCCGCCCGGCCACGGTTCCCTCGATTTCCACACGCAGCTCGTCGAGCGCAGCGGCGAGCTTGCGTTCGGCCGGATCGGACAGCAGGCGCGGATCGACGCGGAGGTTCGCCTGCTCGCCGGACTTCTTCAGGATGTTCCCGATCCGCTTGTTGGCCGCGGTCAGGCTGGCCGCTTCGGGCAGGGCGAGGAAGGCGACCAGCGCGCGCAGGCGGTCGTCGAAATCGAGCGGCGAAACCGGGCGCAGGTCGAGCACGGCGTCGAACATCTCGGTCGTGATGCCGGCCGCGCTCTCGAGATACCAGGCGCGCAGCCGTTCCATCATGAATCCGTAGACGTCTTCGACGACGCTCTCGGTGGAAAAGGGGACGCAACCCTTTTCCGCTTTCTGACGGGTGTCGGTAAAGGGTTGCGTCCCCTTTTCCGAGCCGGCGGCCAGGCGCAGCAGGTCCGCGCGCACGGAATCGAGCGCCGCGACGATCAGCTCGCGCAGGTCCATGCCCACGCGTTTCTCGATCAGGATCCGCAGGAGCCCCAGCGCCGCGCGGCGTAACGCGAAGGGGTCCTTGGCGCCGGTCGGTTTCTGGCCGATCGCGAAGATGCCGACGATGGTGTCGAGCTTGTCGGCAACGGCGAGGGCGAGCCCCGCGCCCGTGGCGGGCAGCGCATCCCCGGCGAAACGCGGCAGGTACTGCTCGCCGATTGCGGCGGCGACTTCCGCCGATTCGCCGTCATGGGCGGCGTAGTAGCCGCCCATGACGCCCTGCAATTCCGGGAACTCGCCGACCATTGCGGTCAACAAGTCGCATTTGGCGATTTCGGCCGCACGCTGCGCGGTGGCGACGTCACTGCCAGCCAGTTGCGCGATCTGGCCGGCGAGCGCGGTGATCCGCGCGGTCTTGTCGGCGAGCGACCCGAGCCGCGCCTGGAAAGTTACGGCCTTCAGGTCCTCCCGGCGTGCTTGAAGGGTCTGCTTGCGGTCCGCGGCATAGAAAAACGCCGCATCGGCGAGGCGTGGACGGACCACGCGCTCATTACCGGCACGAATCTGGGCGGGGTCGCGGCTTTCGATGTTGGCGACGGCGACGAAAAGCGGCAGCAGGGCGCCCGCGGCCGAGCGCGCGGGGAAGTAGCGCTGGTGGT
>JBATEA010000017.1:0-2151 GCA_049663745.1 Steroidobacteraceae bacterium
GATTCAAGCGGCCTTTTTTCGTTGATTGATGGGTGCGCGGGCGGTGGCTTGGCCATGACGTCTTCGATCCGGAATACCGCCGGACCTGAACCGCCAGCATCACTCTTCACCCAGCAATCGTACTTCCCGTTGCGGGAAGGGGATGCTGATGTCGTTGCTGCGTAGTGCAAGCACCAATGCCTGATTGATCTCTGCACCTGCCGCACGAAAATCGCTCACCTGCACCCAGGGTCTAACCGCGATCTCTATCGCCGAATCGGCGAGCATGGCGACGCCGATGATCGGTTCCGGGTCCTTGAGCACGCGCGGATTCGCCGCCACGACCTCGCGTACGACGGCGAGCGCCGAATCCAGAACTGTGTCATATGCCACGCCAACTTTTAGGTCGAGCTGGCGGATGCTGCCGTAATTGTGCAACACCTCGCCCACGATCTTGCGGTTGGGAAGCACCACTCGCGACCGGTCCGGGTGCAAAAGCACGGTCGAAAACAGGCTGATGTCCTCAACTACACCTTCTTCACCGACGATGGAAATGTATTCGCCGATCCTGAATGGACGCGTGAAGATGATGGTGAGGCCTGCCACGAGGTTGCCCAGAACACCCTGCATGGCGAGCGCAATGCCCGCACCGGCGATGCCGAGTCCGGCTATCAGCGGCAGCAGCTCCACGCCCAGGTTCTGCAGAGCCATGATGATGAACAGCAGCATCACCAGCGCGTACACGACGCGCGTCAGAAACTGCTGCACGGCGAGTTCGATGTGCAGGCGCGCGAACAGCTTGTCCGCCGGGCGACTGACCCAGCGTGCCGCAAAGTACCCAACGGTCACGATGATGATAGCCACAACAAGCTTCGGTCCGAACTTTATGGCGAGATCGATGATGGTGCTCTTGGCCTGGTCCAGCGCTTCGATGTTTTCATTCATGCGGATTCACCCGGGCCATAAGACGCCATTGAAATCGAGCCTGATCACCCTGAAAAGCAAGTGGCCCCCATGCGGGGGCCTCTCGTGCCGAAAAGGGTTGCGTCCCCTTTACAGCAGCGGCACCAGCAGGAGCGCCACGATGTTGATGATCTTGATCAACGGATTGATCGCGGGTCCCGCCGTGTCCTTGTAGGGATCGCCGACGGTGTCGCCGGTCACGGCCGCCTTGTGCGCGTCCGAGCCCTTGCCGCCGAAGTTGCCTTCCTCGATGTACTTCTTCGCGTTGTCCCAGGCGCCGCCGCCGGTGCACATCGAGATCGCGACGAAAAGGCCGGTCACGATCGTGCCGATCAGCACGCCGCCGAGCGCGCGGATGCCGGCGCCGGGGCCGAGCAGGAAGTTCATGCCGAAGCCGACGACGACCGGGATCAGGATCGGCAGCAGCGAAGGCACGATCATTTCGCGGATCGCCGCGCGGGTCAGCATGTCCACGGCGCGCGAGTAATCGGGCTTCGCCGTGCCTTCCATGATGCCCTTGATCTCCGCAAACTGGCGCCGCACTTCGATGACGACCGAGCCCGCCGCACGGCCGACGGCCTCCATCGCCATCGCAGCAAAGAGGTAAGGCACGAGTCCGCCAATGAAGAGGCCGATGATCACGGCCGGGTCGGACAGTCTGAACAGCTCGAGCTTGCCCGCGATCTCCAGGTTGTGCGTGTAATCGGCAAACAGCACGAGCGCAGCGAGTCCCGCCGACCCGATCGCATAACCTTTCGTCACGGCCTTGGTCGTATTGCCGACCGCGTCGAGCGCGTCCGTGATCTTGCGGACTTCCTTCGGGAGGCCGCTCATTTCGGCGATGCCGCCGCCGTTGTCCGTGATCGGGCCATAAGCGTCGAGCGCGACGATCATGCCGGTCATCGACAGCATTGCGGTCGCCGCGATCGCGATCCCGTACAGGCCCTGCAGCGAGTAGGCGCCCCAGATCGCAGCGCAGATCGAGAGCACCGGCAGGGCGGTCGATTTCATCGACACCGCGAGGCCCGCGATCACGTTGGTGCCGTGGCCCGTGCGCGAGGCCTCGGCCACGTAACGCACCGGCTTGTACTCGGTTGCCGTGTAGTACTCGGTGATCCAGATCATGGCCGCGGTCAAGCCAAGCCCGATCAACGCGCAGAAATAGAGCGGCATCGCGGCCTCGCCCAGCATGTAGCGCGTGATCGGGTA
>JBATEA010000018.1:0-6048 GCA_049663745.1 Steroidobacteraceae bacterium
GTGCGCGCCAGCACGATGGTCGGCACGCCCATGGTGTCGGCCGCCAGGCGGGCGGCAACCAGCTTTTGAATGGCCTCCTGGGTCGGCACCAGCACCTTGCCGCCCATGTGGCCGCACTTCTTCGCGCTCGAGAGCTGGTCCTCGAAATGCACGCCGGCGGCGCCGGCATCGATCATCGCCTTCATCAGCTCGAACGCATTCAGCACGCCGCCAAATCCCGCCTCCGCGTCCGCCACGATGGGCTGCAGCCAATCGATCGAGTCGTCGCTTTCCGCATGGCAGATCTGGTCGGCGCGCAGCAACGTGTTGTTGATGCGCCGGACGATGGCCGGGACCGAATCGGCGGGATAGAGCGACTGGTCCGGGTACATTTCACCGGCCAGGTTCGCGTCGCCGGCGACCTGCCAGCCCGACAGGTAGATGGCCTTGAGGCCTGCCCTGACCTGCTGCATCGCCTGGTTGCCGGTCAGTGCGCCGAGCGCGCTGACGTAGGGCTGTTCGTGCATCTGGCGCCAGAGTTTCTGCGCGCCGAGGCGCGCCAGCGAATGCTCCACGTGAACGTTGCCGCGCAGCCGCACGACGTCGGCTCCGGAATAGCCGCGCTGCACGCCCTCCCAGCGCGGATTGGCGCTCCATTCCATCTCGATTTGGCCGGCGGTCTTCGGATTCATCGGGTACTCCGCTATCAGTCGATTTCACGGTAGGCAGTCAGGGTCAGGAAAGGCTCGAATTCCGGGTTCGCGGTCAGCCGGTCCAGCAGCTCCGCGGCGCGCGCGTAGTGGCCCGTGGCAAAGGCGGATGCACCGACTTCGGCGCGGATCTTCGCCAGCTGCTCGGCCTGCAGCTCGCGAACTAGCTTCAGCGACACCGTGCGAAAGTCCTTCATGGGGCTGCCGTGACGGACCCACTGCCACAACTGCGCGCGGGATATCTCTGCAGTCGCCGCATCTTCCATCAGGTGATGGATCGGGACACAGCCATTGCCGCCGAGCCAGGCCGCAAGGTAGCGGATGCCGACGTCAAGGTTGTTGCGTATGCCCGTCTCGGTAATGTCGCCTTCCGGCACGCGCAGCAGGTCTGCGGCACCGACCGCGACGTCGTCGCGCATCCGCTCCAGGTTGTTGGGTGTCGGCATCAGCCTGTCGAAGATATCGCGCGCCACGAACACGAGTCCCGGGTGCGCAACCCAGGTGCCGTCGTGACCATCGCCTGCTTCGCGCTCCTTGTCGGCACGCACGCGCGCCAGCGCCTGTTCGTTGGCCTGCGGGTCGCCCTTGATCGGGATCTGGGCCGCCATGCCGCCAATCGCGAATGCGCCGCGCCGGTGGCAGGTCTTGATCACCAGCAGCGAATAAGATCTCAGGAAGTGCGAGGTCATCGTGACCGTATTGCGGTCCGGCAGCACGAAGTCCGGTCGGCGGCAGAACTTCTTGATGAAACTGAAGATGTAATCCCAGCGGCCGCAATTGAGCCCGACGATGAACAGCCGGAGCTCGTGCAGGATCTCGTCGATCTCGAAAGCCGCAGTGATCGTCTCGATCAGCACGGTGACCTTGGTGCAGCCGCGCGGCAGACCGAGCTCCCTTTCGCTGAATTCGATCACGCGAGCCCACAGCCGGGCCTCGAGATGGCTCTCGAGTTTTGGCAGGTAGAAATAGGGTCCGCTGCCGCGGTTCAGCAATTCACTAGCGTTGTGGAACAGGTAGAGCCCGAAGTCGACCAATGCGGCCGGAATCGGCTTGCCATCGCGCAACCAGTGCTTTTCCGGCAGGTGCCAGCCGCGCGGTCGAACGACGAGCACCGCGGTCGATTCATTCAGCTGGTACGACTTTCCGTCCGGGCTCGTGTACGCGAGCGTCCCCCGCACCGCCTCCATCAGGTTGGCCTGGCCCTGGATCACGTTGAACCAGGTCGGGCACAGCGAGTCCTCGCAGTCCGCCATGAAGACATTGGCGCCGGAGTTGAGCGCGTTGATGATCATTTTCCGGTCCGTGGGACCCGTGATCTCGACGCGGCGGTCGCGGAGATCCGCAGGAATCGGCCCGACGCGCCAGTCCGACTCGCGGATCATGCGCGTGGCGTCGAGGAAATCCGGAAGCGCACCGGCATCGAACTGGCGCTGGCGCTTTGCCCTCCGCTCGAGCAGCTCTGCAACCTGCGGACCGAAATGGGCAGCCAACTTGTTGACGAAGGCGACGGCCTCGGGGCGCAGCACTTCGGCCCAATCCATGCGCAGCACCGGGAATTGGCCGCTATTGGTACTGCTATCAGGTGGCTTATTAGAAATCAACTATAACACCATGAATATCCATATATTTATCGCTCGCCACGGTGACCGGCGATCAACATGGCGAGTTCCAGCGCCTGCTCGTAGTTCAGCCGCGGATCGACCGTGGTGCGATAAGCGCGGGCGAGATCGCCGTCCGACAGTCCGCGAGCGCCGCCGGTGCATTCGGTGACGTCGTCACCGGTCAACTCGAAATGCACGCCGCCAAGGCGCGAGCCCGACTCTTCGTGAATGCGGAACGCCGACTTGACCTCCGACAGGATGTTGTCAAAGCGACGTGTCTTCACGCCCTGCGGTGTGGTCTCGGTATTGCCGTGCATCGGGTCGCAGACCCACAGCACCTGCTGGCCGCTGTCGCGCACGGCCTTGATCGCGGCCGGCAGTAACCGCTCGATGTCGCCCGCGCCGAAGCGATGGATCAGCGTCAGCCTCCCCGCCTCCCCTTCCGGGTTCAAAATGCGCGTCAATTCGCCGAGCCAGGCAGGATCCATGGACGCGCCGACCTTGACGCCGATCGGATTGGCGATGCCGCGAAAGTATTCCAGGTGCGCGCCGCCGCGGCTCGCCGTGCGCATTCCGATCCACGGCATGTGCGTCGAGAGATTGTACCAACGCTCGCGACGCGGCAGAAAGCGCGTCTGTGCCTGCTCGTAGAGCAGGTGCAGTCCCTCGTGGCTCGAGTAGAACCGGACCTGACTGGTTTCGTGGATGGGCCCGCCGGAGATCGCCTGGAAGAAATCCAGCGAGTCGGTGATGGAATTGACGATCTTCTGGTAGGCGTCCTTCAGTTTCGCGTGCTGCATGAAGCCGAGATCCCAATACTCCGGGTGATGCAGATCGGCGAATCCGCCATCCACCAGCGCCCGCACGAAATTGAGCGTCAGGGCCGCCCGTTCATATCCGCGCAGCAGCAGATCCGGATCCGGCTCGCGATCGGCTGCCGTGAACGCTGCGCGATTGACGATGTCGCCGCGATAACTCGGCAGCGTGATTCCGTCGCGGGTCTCGGTATCGGCGGAACGCGGTTTCGCATATTGGCCGGCCATCCTTCCGACGCGGATCACGGGCTGCTTGAGGCCGTGCAGCAGCACCAGACTCATCTGCAGAAGGATCTTGAGCTTGCGGGCGATGGTCGCGGACTCGCAATCGGCGAAGCCCTCCGCGCAGTCCCCACCCTGCAGGAGGAATCGTTCGCCGCGCTGAGCCGCTGCGAGTTCTCCCTTGAGCTGGTCCACTTCCCAGGAAACGACGATCGGCGGCAGCCGTGACAGCTCGTTGATGACCCGCGCGAGTTTCGCCCCGTCCGCATAACGCGGCTGCTGCAGCGCCGGCATGCGCTGCCAGCTTTCCGGACTCCAGCCGGTTGTTTCCAACGCGGTATTCATGATTCCGGGCATCGTACACGGTTTCGCTGCACTGCAAAAATATCCGCGGGCGGGGGTGGTTTATGGTCATCCGAATGGGCAGAATGCGCCTCCCCCGAAGGAGCATCGACATGCATCGCGTATTGGTTCTCGGCGCCGGAAAAATCGGCGCGCTGGTCTCCGGCCTGCTGGCCGAGGCAGGCGATTATCAGGTGCAGCTCGCGGACGTCAACGAACAGGCGGCCACCAGCGTCGCGCGGGCGCATGAGCGCCGGACGCTGACCGCATTCGCCCTCGACGGGACCGATGCGGTGGCGCTGGCGCGCCATCTCCGGGAAAACCCGGTCGATGGCGTCATTTCGTCGCTGCCTTTCTATTGCAACGTCGCCGTTGCCAGGGCCGCCAGGGACCACGGCCTGCATTACTTCGACCTGACCGAGGACGTCGAGGTGACTCGAGCGGTGCGCGCTACCGCGGAGGGCGCACAAACCGCCTTCGTGCCGCAATGCGGGCTCGCACCAGGCTTCGTCTCGATCGCGGCCAATGAGCTGATCAGCCATTTCGACGAGCTCAGGAGCGTCAAGCTGCGGGTCGGGGCCCTGCCGCAGCATCCGAACAATGTCCTGAAATATTCCCTGACCTGGTCCACGGAGGGACTGATCAACGAATACGGCAACCCCTGTCATGCGATCGCGGACCGGCGCCTCGTCGAGGCCGCGCCGCTCGAAGGGCTCGAAGAGATCGAGATCGATGGCACGCTGTACGAGGCATTCAATACTTCGGGCGGCCTTGGCTCGCTGGGCGAGACATTCGGCGAGCGCTGCGAGCAGATGAATTACAAGACGATCCGCTACCCGGGTCACTGCGCGCAGGTGCGCCTGCTGATGAACGACCTCAAGCTCAACCAGGACCGCAGTACGCTGAAGCGCATTCTTGAAAACGCGGTGCCGCAGACGCTGCAGGATGTCGTAATCATCTACGTCGCGGTGACGGGCCGCCAGGGCGGCGAGCTGCGCGAGGAAAATTACGTCAACAAGATCTACCCGCAGCAGATTTCCGGGCGGCTGTGGTCGGCGATCCAGGTCACGACCGCGGCCGGCATCACGGCCGTCGTCGACCAGGTGCTTGCAAAGCCCGCCAGCTACCGCGGCTTCGTGCGCCAGGAACAGTTCCGGCTGCCGGCCTTCCTCGCGAACCGCTTCGGGACCTGGTACCAGGACGGCGGAGACAAAGCCATATCGGGGCGCATGGTGGTCGAGGGCAAGGCCGGCCGCCAGCGCAACCTGGTGGGGGTGCGGTGATGAACAAGGCTGACATCCTGAAGGGGCTCGGTCTCGCCGCCGTCAATCCGGGCGCCTGGTCCGGCGACGGCTGGCATGCGGCGGAGGACGCGCCGCTGGTCAAATCCATCGATCCGGCGACCGGCGAGTTGATCGCCTCGGTGCGCGCCGCGACCGAGGCGGACTACGAGCGCGTGGCGGCGAGCGCCGCGGCTGCTTTCCTGAAGTGGCGTGCCGTGCCCGCTCCGCGCCGCGGCGAGGCCGTGCGGCTGATGGCTGAGGCGCTGCGGGCGAAGAAGGCCCTGCTCGGCAGCCTCGTGAGCCTCGAAATGGGCAAGATCAAGGCCGAAGGCGACGGCGAGGTCCAGGAGATGATCGACATCGCCGACTTCGCGGTCGGCCAGTCGCGCATGCTTTACGGGCTCGCGATGCATTCCGAGCGTCCCCGTCATCGCATGTACGAGCAGTGGCATCCGCTCGGCGTCGTCGGCATCATCTCGGCTTTCAACTTTCCGGTCGCGGTCTGGTCCTGGAATGCCTTCCTGGCAGCTGTCTGCGGCGACATCTGCATCTGGAAGCCTTCGCATAGCACGCCGCTCTGTGCGATCGCCGTGCAGCGGATTTGCAACGAGGTCATCGAACGCGAGGGCCTGCCGCCGATCTTCCAGCTTTTCATTCCGGCCGATAACGCGCTCGCGAACCGGTTCGTCGACGACCGGCGCATCGCACTCCTGAGTTTCACCGGTTCGACCAATGTCGGCCGACGGGTCGGCGAGCGCGTGGCATCACGACTCGGCCGGAGCCTGCTCGAGCTCGGCGGCAACAACGCCATCATCGTGGACGAATTCGCGAACATGGACCTGGCCGTGCCGGCGGTGCTGTTTGGTTCTGTCGGAACCGCTGGCCAGCGTTGCACGACGACTCGCCGCCTGCTGGTGCATGAATCCCGCGTCGCCGAGCTCGAACGCAGGCTGGTCGCGGCCTACAAGCAGGTCAAGATCGGCAATCCGCTCGAAGAAGGAACCCTCATGGGGCCGATGATCGACACCGGCGCCGTGAAGGACATGCAGAATGCCCTGAAGCGCGTGAAAGAGGAGGGCGGGGAGATCGTTTATGG
>JBATEA010000019.1:0-2503 GCA_049663745.1 Steroidobacteraceae bacterium
CGGCAAGCCTGAGGCTGCAACAATTTGGTAACAATGCGGGCGTAGAAAGTCCGGATTGCCGTCCTTGGGCAGGACGGCGCTTGCCGGTGCATGGCTGCGGGGAGGCGCATGCAGACCTCGACATTGATCCTGGCGCTGCTGCTGCTGACGGCCATCGCATACCAATTCGGCCGTCGGCGTTCGCTCCGCGTCGCGGGCGGCCGGCGAGGCGCGCGCAAGCTGCACTCGCTGCCGGCTTATTACGGCCTGCTGACCGCGATCTGGTGCGGCCTGCCGGCGCTCCTCGTGGTGCTGGGCTGGCAGGCTCTGGACGACCGCTTCATCGCTGCAGAAGTCTTGCGGTCGATTCCAGGCAGGGTGGAGGGGTTGTCGCCCGGCGAGCTGTCCCTGGTGCTGAACGACGTCCGCAATGTCGTTGCGGGCAACGTGGCGCCGGACGCGGTCGCGCCCGAGATCGCGGGTGCAGCCCGGCTCTGGCAGAAGCTCGATGGTCTCAGCAGGACGAGCCTAGCCGTGCTCGCGCTTTGCGTCGCGCTCGCCGGCGGCTGGATCACGCTGCTGCGGATCAAGCCCGGGATGCGGGCGCGCAACCGGGTCGAGCAGATCGTCCGCCTGGCATTGCTCGGCTGCTCGCTGATCGCGATCCTGACGACCATCGGCATCGTGCTGTCGGTGCTCTACGAGTCGCTGCAGTTCTTCCGGGTGGTCCCGCTGACCGAATTCATCTTCGGCACGCAATGGAGTCCGCAGATGTCGATCCGCGCCGACCAGGTGGGTTCATCCGGCGCGTTTGGTGCGGTGCCGCTGTTTGCCGGAACGCTGCTGATCTCGTTCATCGCAATGGCGATCGCCGTGCCGGTCGGGCTGTTTTCGGCGATCTACCTGGCCGAATATGCAAGCCGCAGATTTCGCGCGGTTACCAAGCCAATGCTGGAAGTGCTGGCCGGCATCCCGACCGTGGTCTACGGATTCTTCGCCGCGCTGACCGTGGCGCCGCTGCTGCGCTCGGCCGGCGAACGCCTGGGCCTCGAGGTCGCATCCGAGAGCGCGCTTGCGGCGGGTCTCGTGATGGGCATCATGATCATCCCGTTCGTGTCTTCGCTCGCCGACGACATGATCACCGCCGTGCCGCAGTCGATGCGCGACGGTTCCTATGGACTGGGCGCGACCCGTTCCGAAACGATCCGCAAGGTCGTGCTGCCGGCGGCGCTGCCGGGCATTGTCGGCGGCGTGTTGCTCGCCGTGTCGCGCGCGATCGGCGAGACGATGATCGTCGTGATGGCGGCCGGTCTATCCGCGAACCTGACCGCGAACCCGCTCGAGGCGGTGACGACCGTGACGGTGCAGATCGTGACGCTGCTGGTCGGCGACCAGGAGTTCGACAGTCCCAAGACGCTCGCGGCCTTCGCGCTCGGTCTCGTGCTGTTCGTGGTCACGCTGCTACTCAATGTGATCGCGCTCAAGGTCGTGCGTCGTTACCGGGAGCAATATGAGTAGCGGTCCGCCGAACAATGCTGCGCCGCAGCAGGCGCAGATCCGGGAACGCGTGGAACGCGGGCTGCGACGGCGCTATCGCGCTGAGCGTCGCTTCCAGGCCTACGGGCTTGCCGCGGCGATCTCGGGCCTGCTGTTTGTGGCTTTCCTGTTCCTGTCGATCGTCCGTACGGGCTACACGGCTTTCGTCCAGACCTATGTCAGGATCGACATTAGATTCGATCAGGAACTGATTGATCCGGAAGGAAAAAGAAGCACCGAAGCGCTGCGCACCGGCGATTACTCCGGCGTTCTCAAGCAGGCGCTCCGTGAGAAATTCCCGCAGGTTGAAGGCCGGCGCGATCTGCGCCAGCTCTACGGACTCGTGAGCAGCGGCGCGCAATTCGACCTTCGCGACCTGGTGCTCGCCGATCCGCAATTGATCGGCCAGACCCGCGAACTCTGGCTGATGGCTTCGGATGACATCGACCAGCTCGTCAAGGGCAAGATCGATCGGCGGCTGCCCGAGGAACAGCGCGTGGTCTCGGACCAGGAACTCGGCTGGCTCGATACGCTGAGCGCCGAGCATCGCGTGGAACGGCGATTCAACCGCGTGTTCTTCACGGCCGGCGATTCGCGCGAGCCCGAGCAGGCCGGCGTCCTCGGCGCCGTCGTCGGCTCATTCCTGACGCTCACGGTCACGCTGCTGCTGTCATTTCCAATCGGCGTCGCCGCCGCCGTCTATCTGGAAGAGTTCGCGACCGCCAATCGTCTGACCGACCTGATCGAAGTCAACATCAACAACCTGGCCGCGGTGCCTTCCATTGTTTTCGGCCTGCTGGGCCTCGCCGTGTTCATCCAGTTCTTCGGCGTACCGCGGTCGGCGCCGCTGGTCGGGGGGCTGGTGCTGACGCTGATGACACTGCCGACGATCATCATCGCGAGCCGCGCGGCGATCAAGGCGGTTCCTCCATCCATCCGCGAGGCGGCGCTCGGCATGGGCGCATCGCAGGTTCAGGTCGTCGCGCAC
>JBATEA010000020.1:0-4250 GCA_049663745.1 Steroidobacteraceae bacterium
GTCCACCTGCAGGAACTCCTGCTGCGGATGCTTGCGGCCGCCCTGCGGCGGCACCGAGGCGATCGTGCCCTCGATCAGCTTCAGGAGCGCCTGCTGCACGCCCTCGCCCGACACGTCGCGGGTGATGGACGGGTTGTCGGACTTGCGTGAAATCTTGTCGATCTCGTCGATGTAGACAATACCCGTCTGCGCCTTCTCGACGTCGTAGTCGCATTTCTGCAGGAGCTTCTGGATGATGTTCTCGACGTCCTCGCCGACATAGCCGGCCTCGGTCAGCGTGGTTGCGTCGGCGATCGTGAACGGGACGTTCAGCAGCCGCGCCAGCGTCTCGGCCAGCAGCGTCTTGCCGCAGCCGGTCGGCCCGATCAGCAGGATATTGCTCTTCGACAGCTCGACCTCGTCGCGATCGGTGCGATGGCGCTTGTCGCCGGGCTTGGCCTGCAGGCGCTTGTAGTGGTTGTAGACGGCGACCGCGAGGATCTTCTTCGCGCGGTCCTGGCCGATCACGTACTCGTCGAGGACCTTGCGGATCTCGTGCGGCTTCGGCAGGCGGTCACGGGACCGTTCCTGCTTCTCCTCGAGTTCCTCGCGGATGATGTCGTTGCAGAGTTCGACGCACTCGTCGCAGACGAACACCGACGGACCGGCGATCAGCTTGCGTACCTCGTGCTGGCTCTTGCCACAGAACGAGCAGTACAGCAGCTTGCCGTCGTCGTGCTTGCCGCGGGTATCGTCGACCATTCGGTGATCCCTCAGTAGCCGGCCGGCGCCGGCAGGCTTCTTATAGCATGCCGAATCCGGCGGGGTAAAATCCTTTTTTCCTCAGTCAGTTACCCGCGCTACCTTGCGCGGTATCTCACTCGCTCTTCCCTATAGTGGGCAATTGGCCGCGCTTTTCGAGGACCCCGTCCACAATTCCATATTCACGGCCTTGCTCGCCGCTCATGAAATTGTCGCGGTCGGTGTCCTGGCGGATCTTCTCGATCGGCTGTCCGCAGTGGAACGACAGGATCTTGTTGATGCGGTCGCGGGCATCCAGGATCTCGCGCGTGTGGATCTCGATGTCGGTCGCCTGGCCCTGGAAGCCGCCCAGCGGCTGGTGAATCATGATGCGCGAATTCGGCAGCGCGTAGCGCTTCGTCTTCGCGCCGGCCGCCAGCAGCAGGGCGCCCATGCTCGCCGCCTGCCCTACGCAGATGGTGCTGATGTCCGGCTTGATGAACTGCATCGTGTCGTAAATCGCAAGACCCGCCGACACCGAGCCGCCCGGTGAGTTGATGTACAGGTGGATGTCCTTGTCCGGGTTCTCCGATTCCAGGAACAGGAGCTGCGCGACGATGAGGTTCGCCATCTGGTCGTGGACCTCGCCGACGATGAACACGACCCGCTCCTTCAACAGGCGCGAGTAGATGTCGTAGGAGCGTTCGCCGCGAGCGGTCTGCTCGACGACGATCGGCACCAGATTGAGGGCCTGCGTTTCGTTGCTGGATGTCACCGATTCACCTCATCCTTCGGACGCCGGGTCGGCACCGAAGTTCATGATCTCCTTGAAGCTGCTCTGCTGGTCCTCGACCTTTGCCACGCCGACGACATGCGCCACGACCTGGTCCTCGAGCACCGACATCTGCAACTGCCGCATGGCGGCCTCGCTCTGCAGATATTGCTGGCGCGCCGCCTCCGGATCCGAGAAGCCCGCCACGATTTCGTCGAGTCGCGCCTGGACCCGTGCCACGTCCGGCTGGATGCCGGCTCTGCGTATCACTTCATTCAGGATCAGGCCGAGCGCCACGCGCTTCCTGGCGGCGGGCTCGAAGGGCCCGCGCGGCGGCAGCTGACGCGCGCTCTTGGCGCCCATCCTGCGCAGCGTGTCCACCTGCATGTCGCGGATTTCCGCCTCGACGAGGGCGTTCGGCACGGCGATCGGGTTGGCCGCGAGCAGCTGCTCCATGACCTGGGTCTTGAGCCGCGCCTGCACCGCCTGGGCGAGTTCGCGCTGCATGTTTTCGCGCACTTCGGCCCTGAGCGCCTCGACCCCGCCTTCGCTGACGCCAAAGGCCTCGCAGAACGCCGCATCCACCTCGGGGAGTTTCGATTCCTCGACCTTGCGCACGGTCGCCGAGAAGCGCGCGGTCTTGCCGGCGATCTTGCCGGCCTGATAGTCGGCCGGGAACTGCAGGTCGAACTCGCGCGTTTCGCCGGCGGCGGCGCCGCGGATGCCATTCTCGAAATCCGGCAGCAGGCGATTGCTGCCGAGCGTGACGACCAGGCCCTCGCTGCGACCGCCTTCGAACGGCTCGCCGCCGATCCGGCCCTCGAAGTCGAGCGTGACGCGATCGCCGTCGGCGCAGCCACGCTCGACCGTCAGGTAATCGGGCTTTTGCAGGCGCAGGCTCTCGATCATCGTGTCGAGGTCGCCGTCCGTGACGGAAGCCTGCGGCCGCACCAGGCGCAGGCTCTCGAGGCCGCGCAATTCGAACTGCGGATAGATTTCGAAAGTCGCGACGTAGCGCAGCTCACCGGCCTTGTCGGCGCCCTGCGGCTCGATGCGCGGCCCGCCCGCGGGCACCAGCTTTTCCTGGCGCACCGCTTCGGCGAAGGTCTCGCGGATCAGGTCCGATACGACTTCTTCCTGGACCTGCGGCCCGTAATGCTTGCGCACCACGTGGATCGGCGCCTTGCCGGGACGAAATCCCTTGATGCGCGCCGTGCGACTGACCTTCAGAAGGCGCGCGTCCACCTGCTGTTTGACGCGGTTCGCCGGGACCGACACCTGCATGCGCCGTTCCAGGCCCGCCAGCGACTCGACTGAAACCATCATCTGTCCGTCAACCTCGTGGTGCGAAAGGAGAGACTCGAACTCTCAAGGGTTTCCCCACCGGAACCTAAATCCGGCGCGTCTGCCAATTCCGCCACTTTCGCATCTGGAACCGGCCCTGAACGCTCGTCCGCGCTGTGATCCAGCCCATAAGTATAGCGTAAGGTCAGCGGCTTCCCCGGCGGCGGCGGACCCAGGCCGTGCGCCAGGCGGCGATCACACTCGGCAGCACGAAGGCGCTCAACACGACGATGGTCGCACTGCGACGGCCGGCAACGATGCCCGCATAGGTGCCGAGATAGATCAACGCGATCGTGACCGCGGCCGCGAGGATCGCGCCGATTTTCAAGCCCGCGAGCGCCGACTCGATCGGCGTCGGGTCGTCATGGGCGGTCACGCCGGCCGGCCAGTGATAAGTCGGCTCGGGTATCTGGCGGCGTGGCTCCAAGCGTCGCCTCCGGGTGGATCTGGTGGGCCATGTAGGACTCGAACCTACAACCTACGGATTAAGAGTCCGGAGCTCTACCAATTGAGCTAATGGCCCATGTCTGTGGGGCGAGCGACGGGATTCGAACCCGCGACGGCCGGAATCACAATCCGGGGCTCTACCAGCTGAGCTACGCCCGCCAATGTCCCTTGTCGCCTGTCGGGGGCCCTGTGATGGTGCGCCCGGCAGGACTCGAACCTGCAACCGCCGGCTTAGAAGGCCGGTGCTCTATCCGATTGAGCTACGGGCGCCAAACTCCTGCCCGAGGCGCCGCCTGTTCAATGGTCGGGGCAGAGGGATTTGAACCCCCGACCCTCTGCTCCCAAAGCAGATGCGCTACCAGACTGCGCCATGCCCCGCCAGACGGCCTGTCGGTTGCCACCGCGCGCGGGACCTTCCGGCCTGCGCGCGGGCCCGCATCTTACGGAGGCGTCCGCAGCGCGTCAATTTAGGGTTGCGTGCAACAGACCGTCGCATAAAGGAATCCGGCCAGCTGTTCTTTTCATGCAACAGTAGTAAATGCACTGCGATCGGGTGTAGATTCTGGCTCATTCAGTCGCGTTGCGATTGTCGTTTTTCTGCACAGGGGAGATCGATCGATGAAAACGAGAACACCGCTTGCCCGTGCCGTCAGGTTCGCGATCGGAGGTGCTGTCGGATTTTCCGCCGCGCTGACCGCGCCAGTGAGCTTTGCGCAGCAAGCCGATGAGAACGCGAGTCTCGGCGAAGTGGTCATCACGGGATCCAGGATTCGCCAGGATCCACTGAACGAAGCGGCACCCGTCATTACAATGTCGACCGAAGAGATTCTGAAGACCGGCCAGACGTCGGTCGGAGAGATCCTGCAGCACATGCCGGTCTCCGGCGGTTCGATCAATACGCGGTTCAATTTCAGCGGCAACCAGGGCTTCCCCCCGGATGGTGGTGGCCTCGGCGCGGGCGCGACGA
>JBATEA010000021.1:0-3489 GCA_049663745.1 Steroidobacteraceae bacterium
CTACAGCGACATGCTGGCGGAATTGCGCATTCCTTCCATTACGCCACGGCGCCGCTACGAAATCGCCATAGAGCTCGCCGACGCTCGGGTATTCAATATCGTGGCAATGCCGCTACCAGACGGTGGACAGGCGGACGACAAGGACTGCAGGCAATTCTCCATCGATGAAAGCGGGCGGCGCCGAGCCGGCGACAGTACGGGCAACGATTCGACGAATCGTTGCTGGTGATCGAATTAGCGTGCTTGAGTGCGCTTCACTCCGCGCAGCGCCTGCGGCAGCCCGAACACGACTTTCTCCTCTCGCCCGATCACTTCGACGCCTTCCTGCCCGCCCCATTCACGTAAGCGAGCAACGACTTGCTGTACGAGCGTCTCCGGCGCCGAGGCGCCGGCGGTCACGCCGGCCGATTTCTTGCCCTCGAACCATTCGCGCCTCAAATCATCGGCGCCGTCCACGAGGTAGCCCGCGATGCCGCGCGTGGTCGCGATTTCGCGCAGACGGTTGGAATTGGAACTCGACTGCGAACCGACGACGACCAGCACGTCGCACTGGGCGACGAGCTGCTTGACCGCGTCCTGGCGGTTCTGCGTCGCGTAGCAGATGTCTTCCTTGCGGGGGCTCACCAGCGCCGGGAACCGGGCGCGCAGCGCCGCGACGATCCGCGCCGTGTCGTCCACCGAGAGCGTCGTCTGGGTGACCAGCGCGAGCTTCGCGGGATCGCGAACGCGGAGCTTCTCGGCATCGGTGACCGTCTCGACCAGGTGGATGCGACCGCCGAAGGAGGCATCGAAGCGCCCCATCGTGCCCTCCACCTCCGGGTGCCCGGCATGGCCGATCAGGATCACGTCGAGGCCGTCCTGCGCGTAGCGGCCGACTTCCATGTGGACCTTGGTCACCAATGGGCAGGTCGCGTCGAAAACGGAAAGCCCCCGGCGCTCGGCTTCGATCTCCACGGAATTCGGGACCCCATGCGCGCTGAAGATCACCGTTGCGCCGTCGGGCACGGCGTCGAGCTCGTCCACGAACACGGCGCCGAGGCTCCGCAGGCGGTCCACGACGAAGCGGTTGTGCACGACCTCGTGGCGGACGTAGATCGGCGCGCCGAACAACGTGATGGCGCGCTCGACGATATCGATGGCGCGATCGACGCCCGCGCAGAACCCGCGCGGATTGGCGAGCAGTACCTTCATCCGGGGGGCGCCTTGCTGCGGCGCGTGTGCATCAGCGCGTCGATGACCAGCATGATCGCGCCGCTCGTGATCGCGATGTCCGCGACATTGAAGGCCGGGTAATACCAGTCCTGCCAGTGGAAATGCAGGAAGTCCACGACATGGCCAAGGGTCAGCCGGTCGATGGCGTTGCCGACCGCGCCGCCGAGGATCATCGCCAGCCCGATCGTGAGCCAGGGATAGCCACGCGCCGGCAGCGTGTAGAGCCACCGGCCGATTGCGAGGCTGATCGCCCCCGCGAGACCGACGAAGAACCAGCGCTGCCAGCCGCCGGCCTGCGCCAGCAGGCTGAATGCGGCGCCGGTGTTGTGCAGCCGCGTCAGCTCCAGCATCGGCCCGAGCGGCAACACTTCGTAGAGATCCAGATGGTTCGTGACGATCCACTTCGTGATCTGGTCGGCCGCCACGACGATGATGGAGAGCCATAGCCACAGGAGTCCGGTCTGCTTCAATGTGACTTCGTTGCTCACGCGTAGCGCCTCGTTTCGCCGGGGCCATCCAGGTTGCTGACACAGCGCCCGCAGATCGCGGGATGCCGCGGATCCACTCCAACGTCGGGCCTGCGGTGCCAGCAGCGCGCGCACTTCGGCGAATCCTGCACGCGGACGGTGATCCACGCGCCGGTCTTCGCGACCGTGGTCGCCGCGACCGCATCGGATGGGCGCTCGTCAGCCGGCAGCATGCGCGCGGATGAGGTGATCAGCACGAACCTCAGTTCATCGCCGATGCCAGCCATGCGGCGATGCTGCGCCTCGTCGAGGTAGACGTCCACCGCGGCCTCGAGCGGCGCGCCGAGCTTGCCCGCTGCGCGCAATTGCTCGAGTTCGCGCGCGACATCGGTCTTGAGCGCAATGACGGCGTCCCAGTCGATCACCGAAGAGGCTTGGACCTCGGGCAATTGCCACCAGGTCGCGAGCAGCACGGATTCGTCGCGCGCGCCCGGCAGGTACTTCCAGATCTCCTCGGCCGTGAACGACAGGATCGGCGCGAGCCAGCGCACCATGGCCTCGGCGACGTGGTACATCGCGGTCTGCGCGGAACGGCGTGCGGGGCTCGCCTCCGGCATCGTGTAGAGTCGGTCCTTCAGGATGTCGAGCCAGAAGGCGCCCAGCTCGATCACGCAAAAGCCGTGCACCTTCTGGTAGATCAGGTGGAAGTCGTAGTCGCGATACGCCTGGACGACTTCCGCCTGCAATGCCGCCGCGCAGGCGAGCGTCCAGCGGTCGATCTCCAGCATCTTCTCGACCGGCAGCGCGTCGCGCGCCGGGTCGAAACCCGCAAGGTTACCCAGCAGGAAGCGCAGCGTGTTGCGCATGCGCCGGTAACTGTCCGACATGCGCTTCAGGATCTCGTCGGAGACGCTGATCTCGCCGCTGTAGTCGGTCGCTGCGACCCACAGCCGCAGCACGTCCGCGCCGAGCGTGCTCATGACCTTCTGCGGCACGACCACGTTGCCGAGCGACTTCGACATCTTGCGGCCCTTCTCATCCACGGTGAAGCCGTGGGTGATGACCTGCCGGTAGGGCGGTACGCCACGGCCCGCGACCGAAGCGAGCAACGAACTGTGGAACCAGCCGCGGTGCTGGTCCGAGCCTTCGAGGTAGACGTCCACCGGAAACGGAATGACGTCCGGGCGCAGCGCCGGCAGGCAGTGGTGCACGACACCGGAGTCGAGCCACACGTCCATGACGTCGTCGCACTTCTCGTACACCAGCGATTCATCGCCGAGCAGCTGGCGCGGGTTCAGCGCGAACCACGCCTCGATGCCGCCCGCTTCGACCAGCTTCGCGACGCGCTCCAGGAGTTCGGGCGTCTGCGGATGCGGATCGCCGGTTTCCTTGTGCACGAACATCGCGAGCGGCACGCCCCAGGCGCGCTGCCGCGAGATGCACCAGTCCGGCCGCGTCTCGATCATGCTGGTGATCCGCTGTTCGCCCCATTCAGGCAGCCAGCGCACCTTGCGGATGCCCGCGAGCGCGTCGCGCCGCAGGCCTTCCTTCTCCATGCTGAGGAACCATTGGGGCGTGGCGCGGAAAATCACCGGCGTCTTGTGACGCCAGCAATGCGGATAGCTGTGCCGGTAAGGCTCGTGATGGATCAGCCGGCCTTCCTTCAGCAGCGTCTCGATGATCGCAGCATTGGCATCGAATACCGGCTGGCCCTCGAATAGCGGCGTACCGGCGACGAAGCGCCCGTCGGGCCCGACCGGATTGTCGATCGGAAGGCCGTATTTCCGGCCCATCTCGTAGTCGTCGGCGC
>JBATEA010000022.1:0-4550 GCA_049663745.1 Steroidobacteraceae bacterium
ACGGCGGCGCTGGCGGATTCCGTGGAGGAAGAGAACAAGCGAATCGTTTCGCTTATTTACACCGAGATCTTCGGCAAGTGGCGCATCGCCGAAAACGAGCACATTTATTCGGAGGCCTACGTTGGACATGCGGGCGATCAGAATTTCACGCGCGCCCAGGATCGTGCGGCAACCGAGGGATGGAAGACTTTTTCGCCGGAAGGAACGATGACAATCCACAAGATCATCGCCGAGGGCGACCTTGTCGCAGTGCTGTGGACGGGGGAGGGCCTAAATACGGGCGAAGGCAACGGCCTGCCTGCGACCGGTAAGCCATTTCGTGCCACGGCCATGACCATGTTCCGCCTTGCCGACGGCAAGATCGTCGAGGAGTGGAATGTCTTCGACAATTACTCGTTTCTGTCCCAGCTAGGGCTGTTGCCCACGGCCGCGCCCTGAGACGCAATCCATTCGGGAATCGAGGGCCAGTCAGGAGCGGGAAATGAGTGCGTATGTGATCGTGAACGTCAGGGTCCATGACCCGGAGACCTACAAGGAGTACGTGAAGCTGAGTCCCGTCTCGATCAGCGCTCACGGTGGCCGATTCCTGGCGCGAGCCGGCAAGTCGGAAGTCCTCGAAGGCAGTATTCCCGCAAACCGCATGGTGGTGCTCGAATTCCCGAGTTACGAGCAGGCCAGGGAATGGTGGAACTCGGAAATGTACCGGATGCCCAAGGCTTTGCGCCAGAGTGCGTCCGAGGCCAGCATGATCCTGGTCGACGGGGTTCAGTAGGGAGACCACCGTGACCCTCGGTCGCCGTTACCTGCGATGGACCGGCCTGCTGCTGGCCGGCATCACGATGATCTCGTCGTCCCACGACGACACGACCGGGGCGCGCTTCGTCGGCCCCGATGGCATCAATGCATCGGACTGCCTCGAGCACCACGACCCCTGCCACAGCATCCAGTACGCGCTGGCCCAGGCGCGGCCGGGCAATACGGTCAAGGTCGCGGCCGGCATCTACGACATGAGTGGCATCGACCCCGAGAGCTACCTGTTCGGCGTCATCCGCGCCCAGGGTGGCTATGACAGCGGGCATTTCGACATTCAGGACCCGGCTGCCAACCCGACCATCCTGGCAGGCGTGGACTCGCGCTATCGCCAGGCCGCGATGCACATGGGCTTCCAGTGGGCAGCGGACATGGCATCGGCGCAGCAGGGCATCGTGGACGAGAGCCCGGCGCCGGCGCTGCAGGCGACCGCCATCGCGGCCATGCCATGCGTGCAGGGAATGGCAGGGCAGTTCCCCTGCCGCAATGTCGATTTCCAGGCGCAGATTTCGCTGAACCAGTTCGTCAGCCAGCCGACGTCGGCGGCGAATATCTGGGGCTTCGTGGACCTCAATGATAACCGCGAGTACGCGGTCATCGGCCTCAGCAATGGCACGTCGGTCGTGGATGTCACCGATCCCGTCAACCCGAGGCAAGCGGACTTTGTGCCCGGCCCGTCCTCGAGCTGGCGCGAGGTCAAGATCTACCAGCATTTCGATGCCGGGGCGAACCGCCATCGCGCCTACGCCTACATCACGACCGAGGCGCCCAACACCGGTCTGCAGGTCATCGACCTGTCGGGCCTGCCGAATTCGGTTGCGCTCGCGACGACCCTGATGGACACGGGGTCGCAGCACACGGACTACGTATCGAATATCGACTACGCAACCAATTTGGCGCTGCCGGGTGCGACAGCCTATCTGTACCTTGCCGGAACCAATGTCGGCGGCGGTTCCTGGCGCGTCTACAGCCTTGCAAATCCGGCGCAACCGCAGTTCATCCGGCAGGCGCCGGCCGGCACCGGTTACATGCACGATTCGACCAGCATGCTGATCACCGACCAGCGCACGACGCAGTGTGCGCTCGGCCACAACCCCTGCGAGGTCCTGGTCGATTTCGACGTGGACAGCGTGGACCTCTGGGACGTCACCGATAAGGCGGCGCCGGTGTTGTTGTCCCAGACGAGTTACAACAACGTAGCCTTTACGCACTCCGGCTGGCCGACCATGGACCAGCGCCGCATCTTCGTGCACGACGAACTCGAGGAAATCCGGCAGGGCCTGTTCACCCAGATCTACACGATGAATGTGGACGATCTTCGCAACCCATTCATCCAGGCGAGCTACCAGGGTCCCGACACGACGACTGACCACAACGGCTACGTGAAGGGCAACTTCCTGTACATGTCGCACTATCGTCGTGGTCTGGCCGTGTTCGACGCATCGAATCCGATGCAGCTGCGGCAGCTCTCGGGTTTCGACACCTTCCTCGCGCCGGCCGAGAACAGCGCCGGCTTCGACGGAGCCTGGGGCGTGTACCCGTTCTTCCCGTCGGGCACGGTCGTCATCAGCGACATCAGCAACGGCTTATTCGTCCTGCGCGATCACACGGCGACGCTTTCCCAGAGCGCCGGACGCATCGGATTCGTCGGTACTGCGGCCAGCTTCGGCGAAAACGCGGGCTCGGCGCAGGTCGTGGTTCGGCGCAATGACGGCTTCCTCGGCGCGGCCAGCGTTCAATACGCAACCAGTGACGGCACGGCCGCGGCCGGCGCCGATTACACGACGGCAAACGACACGCTCAACTGGGCTGACGGCGATCTGGATGAGAAGACCATTACCGTGCCGCTCGTCAACGACACCCAGAGCGAAGGCACCGAGACCTTCCGCATCACGTTGTCGAATCTCACGGGTGGCGCTGTGATCGACGGCTCGACGACGCTCGATGTCTCAGTGACCAATGACGATGTCGGCGCACTCCCGTGCAACGGCGATGGCGGAAGCGGTGGCGGCGGAGCGATCGGGATGGAGTTGCTAGGACTGCTTGGCCTGCTGCTTCTTGCGGCGCTCCGCGAAGCAAAGACCCGCCGCTACGCCCACCAGTGCGCCGATCAGATGCGCCTGCGGCACGACGGGCGCGCCCAGCCAGTCTAGCCACGGAAAAGATTCGGCGCTCCAGGGTTGTTCGATCAGGACTTTGATCGCGCCACCGGCGATTGCCGCCAACGGCAGCCAGCGGTCGCGGCCGCGCGAACTCATGAGCCACATGGCGCAGCCGGCGAAATAGTAGGCGTGCAGGACACCGGACAGGCCCCGATACCAGATCAGGCCCGGCATCGCGATCCAGAAAACCAGCGAGATGATCAGCGGCGCTCCGAGGATCACCGCCCACTGTTCCCAGCCGCGCATGCGTTCAGCAAAGAGCTTGGTCAGCAGAATCAGCGCGACGCCATTGACCATCGCGTGCAGCAAGGACAGGTGCGTGAAGTGACCCGTGAAGAGTCGCCAGGGCTGGGAGAGGAGGAGGGCGCGACGGTACTCGAGCGCACTTCCCCACAACAGGAACTCGATCAGCAGGATCAAAACGACCAGTAAGCTCACTCCCCAGTTCGAAAAGATGCTGTTCGGGGGAGGTTGGATGTCCATCGGGGCGGATGATCGCATGCCAATCGGGAAAGAGTACGCTACAGGATCATCAGGGTGACCCGCCATGGCAACTGTCCTGCTCGCGTATCACAGCGTCTACGGCTATACGCGCAAGATCTGCGAGAGGATCCAGGCGGAACTGCAAAGCAGAGGGCAACGCGTCGATGTGCTGCCGCTGGCGGGCGGCAGTGCGGATCCGGCCCGCTACGATGTGATTGTCATTGGCGCGAGCATCCGCAATGGCAAGCACAATCCTGCTGTCTCAGAGTTCATTCGCGCGAATCAGGCCCTGCTCGAGTCGAAGCCGAGTGCTTTCTTCTCGGTGAACCTCGTTGCGCGCAAACCGGGCAAGAACACGCCGGAAACCAACCCCTACGTCAGGAAGTTTCTCTCGAGGATCGCCTGGAAGCCGCGTCTGGTCGGCGTGTTCGGCGGAAACCTCGACTATCCCCGTTACGGAACCCTCGACCGCACGGTCATTCGGCTTATCATGTGGCTGACCGGTGGGCCAACCGACCCGCAATCCAAGGTCGAATTCACCGATTGGGACGAAGTCCGGCGCTATGCGGGAAAGCTCGCAGCGCTGGCGACCGAAAACTAATTTAATTATCCGGCTGCCACGCAGTCGCAGGAGAATCCAGATGAACGCAGTGGCATCAGAAGCGATGGGTGCGCCGCTATCGTTGCACCGTGCCGTAGGCGATCTACCGTTTGTGCCTTACCAGGAGGGCGTCGTCTTCCAGCTCCTGCAGGTGGATGTCGCCACTGGCCTGTGGGTGATCCGGGTCCGGTTCGAGCCGGGGGTGACGATCCAGCGGCATCGGCACACAGGTGAGGTGTTTGCATTCACGCTCAGCGGTTCGTGGCGCTACCTGGAATATCCGGACATCAACACGGCGGGTTCCTACCTATACGAACCGTCGGGCGCCATCCACACACTGCACGTGCCGAAGACGAACAAGGGAGTGACGGACGTATGGTTCGCGATCCGCGGCGCCAATCTGAATCTGGATGCCGCAGGAAATGTCGAGACGGTTCTCGATGCGGCGACGGTGCTCGAGATCTATCGGGGGCAATGCCGGGAGAAAGGGCTTG
>JBATEA010000023.1:0-7582 GCA_049663745.1 Steroidobacteraceae bacterium
GGTCGATCCGTCGCCCGTCGGGAGCCTGCCAATTGCGCCACTGGACGCCGTAGACGGGCCCCAGCTCGCCTTGCTCGTCGGCCCATTCGTCCCAGATCGTGACCCCGTGCTCATTGAGCCATTTCACATTGGTTTCGCCGCGCAGGAACCACAGGAGCTCGACGACCAGGGACTTGAAGTGCACGCGCTTGGTCGTGACCAGCGGAAATCCAGCACCCAGATCGAAACGCAGCTGGTGACCGAACACCGCGAGCACGCCGGTGCCGGTGCGGTCCGACTTGCGGGCACCGCGGTCGCGAACGTGACGCATCAAATCCAGGTAGGGGCGCATCTCAGGCGTAATTACCGGAGCGCTGCCGGTTGCGCAAGGCCCAAATGAACATCGCGAGGCCGGCGACGAGCATCGGCAGCGACAGCAGCTGGCCCATCGTCAGCCAGCCGAAGGCGAGATAGCCGATATTCGCGTCGGGCAGCCGCAGGAATTCGACCAGGATCCTGAACAGCGCATAAAGCGTCAGGAAGAGCGCCGCCGGCGCGAGTCGCGGGCGTGGCTTCGACGTGAACCACCAGATCACCGCGAACAGCAGGATGCCCTCGAGCGACGCCTCATAGAGCTGCGTCGGATGCCGGACCTCGCCGCCGATCAGGAATCCCCAGGGCAGGTCGGTCGGCTTGCCCCACAGCTCGCCATTGATGAAATTCCCGATGCGCCCCGCGAACAACCCGACCGCGGGCAGCGGTGCGGTGAAATCGAAGACATCCGCGATATTCCGTCTGCGCCGGTGCGCAAACCAGGCGACTGCGATCATGACGCCGACGAGGCCGCCGTGGAATGACATGCCGCCTTCCCAGACACGGATGATCGCCAACGGATCGGCGAGCAGTCGTTCGAAGCCGTAGACAAAGATCCATCCCAGCCGCCCGCCGGCGATGACGCCGATTGCGGCGAAGAAAATCAGGTCGTCCACGTCCACTGGTTTCCAGGTCGAACCGGGCGCCGCGGCGCGACGTCGCGCCAGCCACCAGCCCGCGATGAAGCCGACCACATACATGAGCCCGTACCAATGGATTTTGACGGGACCGAGCGAGAGCGCGATCGGGTCGATCTCCGGGTAGATCAGCATGAATCGACCACGCGGAACAGGAAGGCGCGGAGATATCGGGTCTCGTCGATCGCCGGGTGCACCGGATGATCCGGCGCCTGCGCGCCGACGCCGATCAGCTGGGCGAAGCGCCCCAGGTGACGCGCAGCGCGTTGCACGGAATCGGTCAACTCGCCGGGCGCCAGGTGGTATGAGCAGGAGCAGGACATCAGCAGGCCGTCGCGATCGAGCATCTGCATCGCAAGCTGATTCAGCCGGCGGTAGGCCGCGAGGCCCTTCGGATGATCTTTCTTGCGCTTGATGAACGCCGGGGGATCGACCACGACCATGTCGAACCGGCGGCGATCCGCGTGCAACGCCTCCAGCATGTCGAAGCCGTCGCCCTTCAGCAGCTCCGCCTCGAGACCGTTGGCCGCAGCGGTCGCTGCCGCTGCCTCGAGCGCTGCCGCCGACGAATCGATGCAGGTGACTTCGGCCGCGCCGGCCTTCGCCGCCTGCAGGCCGAAACTTCCCGCATAGCTGAAAACATCCAGCACGCGCTGGTCCTTCGCGTGACGCGCGAACAGCGCGCGATTGGCGGCCTGGTCGAAGTACCAGCCGGTCTTCTGGCCGGACGCAAGCGGCACGCGGAACAGTACGCCGCCCTCCGGCACTTCGACCATGTCCGGCACGGTTCCAAGCGCCGTCTCGGTATAGCGCTCGAGCCCTTCCAGTTCGCGGATGGACGAGTCGTTCTTCCACAGCACCGCTTCCGGATCGAGGACCTTGACCAGGGCCTCGAGAATGTCGTCCTTCATCGCCTCCATGCCGGCCGTGCCGATCTGCGCGACCAGCACGCTGCCATAGCGATCGACGACGAGTCCGGGCAGCAGGTCGGCCTCGCCGAAGGCGAGCCGGTAGAACGGCGCCGCGTAAAGACGCTCGCGCATCGCGAGCGCGACCTTGAAGCGATGCACCAGCAGCGACTTGCCCGGCGGGTAGTCAGGATCGCGGCCCAGCAGCCGTCCGCTGATCAGCGTGCGTGGATTGACGTAGGCATAACCCAGGAAACGGTCATGGCTCGAGCGCACCTGCACGTGCTCGCCCGGCGTGAAGGCCGTGAGCGGCGTCGCGGCCACGTTCACTTCATTGGAGAAGATCCACAGGTGCCCGGCCTGCAGGCGGCGTTCCTCCTGCGGCTTCAGCACGAGTGGTCGCAGGTCGCCGCTTGCGACTGCGCTGGTTTCAGGGATGCTCGACATTCGCGGGAACGCGGCGCCGTGGCTATAGTGGCCGGAATTCTACCCGACCACGGCCCCACCGACATGCATGCCGAGCCCCGCACTGCGCCGAAGAACCGGCTCGCAGGCGAAACCAGCCCGTACCTGCTGCAGCACGCCGGCAATCCCGTCGACTGGCATCCCTGGGGCGAGGCGGCGCTCGCGAAAGCCAGGGAGCTGGATCGCCCGATCCTGCTGTCGATCGGCTATTCCGCCTGTCACTGGTGCCATGTGATGGCCCACGAGTCCTTCGAGGACCCGGCGACCGCCGGGGTGATGAACCGGTTGTTCGTGAACGTGAAGGTCGATCGCGAGGAAAGGCCCGATCTCGACAAGGTCTACCAGCTCGCCCACCAGATGCTCGCACAGCGCGGCGGCGGCTGGCCGCTGACGATGTTCCTGGCGCCCGACGACCTGACGCCGTTCTTCGGCGGCACCTACTTCCCGAAGCAGCCGCGCTACGGGATGCCGGCGTTCACCGGACTGCTCGAGCGGGTGGCCGCCTTCTATCATGAAAACCGCGACAACGTGCGCACGCAGAACGCGGCGTTGCGCAGCGCTTTCGCCGACCTGGTGCCGCCGGCCGCGGAGCCGGGAACGGAACTCGACCGCGCGCCGCTCGACGCCTGCCGCCGTGAACTGGAGGCGGGCTTCGATGAGGAACACGGCGGCTTCGGTGGCGCGCCCAAGTTTCCGCATCCGGCGAGCATCGAGCGGCTGCTGCGGGACTGGCAGGCGACGTCAACGGGCCCCGAGCCGGACCTGAAGGCGCTCTACATGGCGACGCTGACGCTGAAACGCATGGCGGAGGGCGGCCTCTACGACCAGCTCGGCGGCGGCTTCTGCCGCTATTCCGTCGACCCATACTGGATGATTCCGCATTTCGAGAAGATGCTGTACGACAACGGCCCGCTGCTCGCGCTTGTGGCGCAGGCGGCTGTCGCGACCGGCGACGATTTTTTCCGCCGGATCGCGATCGAGACCGCCGGCTGGGTCATGCGCGAGATGCAGTCCGGTGAAGGCGGTTTCTATTCGACGCTGGACGCCGATTCCGAGGGTCACGAGGGGCGGTTCTACGTATGGAACCGCGCCGAGGTCGAGGCCCTCCTGCCGCCTGACGAGTATCGCGTGCTCGCGCGCCGCTACGGTCTCGACCGCGAGCCCAACTTCGAGGGTGCCTGGCACCTGCACTGCTACGTCGCGATTGCCCAGATCGCCGAGGAGCTGGGGTTCGATCCGGCCGCGGCCGCGGCGCTGCTCGATTCCGGTCGCGCGCGGCTGCTCGCCGTTCGCGAGCGCCGCGTGCGGCCCGGCCGCGACGATAAGGTACTCGCCGGCTGGAATGGCCTGATGATCCGCGGGCTCGCAATATCCGGGCGCCTGCTCGGCGAATCGAGCCACATCGAGGCAGCCACGCATGCGGTCGATTTCCTGCGCCGGAACTGCTGGCGCGACCGGGAGCTGCGGGCCGTGTGGAAGGACGGCGCGGCGCGCTTTCCCGCCTATCTCGACGATTACGCGTTCCTGCTCGACGGACTGCTCGAATTGCTGCAGGCACGCTGGCGAAGTGACGACCTCGCCTTCGCCCGCGACCTGGCCGACACCTTGCTGGACCGCTTCCAGGATCGGCAACGCGGTGGCTTCTGGTTCACGGCAGAAGGTCTCGATCCGCCGCTGCAGCGACCGAAAGGATTCGCCGATGAAGCGACACCATCCGGCAACGGTATTGCCGCGCAGGCGCTCGCGAGGCTTGGCTGGCTGCTGGCCGAAACGCGGTATCTCGATGCCGCGGAAGCCGCGCTGCGCGGCGGCCTTCCGTCGCTGAAGCGTGTGCCGCAGGCACATGTCGCGCTCCTCAATGCGCTGGATGAGCATCTGGACCCGGGCGAGATCGTCGTCATTCGCGGACCCGCCGAGGCCGTCGCCGCGTGGTCCACCGCGATCGCGATGCTCTACGCGCCGCGCCGCATGGTCGTCGCGATTCCGGCGGACGCCGCGGATCTTCCGGCGGCGCTCGCCACGAAGCGCGCGCGCGGGACCCCGGTCGCGTACGTCTGCCGCGGACCGCAATGCTCGGAGCCCATCGCCGAGCTGCCGCGCCTGATCCGGGCACTGCGCGATGGCGTCTGACCGCGCCGGCCTGGAAGATGATTACCGGCGCCTGCGCGCGGCCCCGTCGCCGGGCGCCCATGGTCGGCCGATGCGCTCCTCGATCCAGGCACGGATCAGGCGCCGCACGACCTGGGACGGCGTCAGGTCTTCGGATGCGCACAAGCGTTCGAAGGCGGCCTTCTTGCGTGGATCGATCAGCACGGTCAGTCGGGCGGTGCGCCGTTCGGTCGGCATTTACATCCCACGCATACAGAATGATAATGAAAGCGTAATGGGATTGGCGATCCGCCGCAACTGTTGACGGGCCGGATCATGTTGGGAATTCCAATCGACAACGTGACTCCATTCCTCCTGAATCAGCTTGCGGCATACGGTGTCGGCCTCCTGCTGCTGCTCGCAGCGCTGGGAATCCTCGTTTGCCGGCGCCCCTTCGGCAGTCGATTCATCTATGGGTCATGCGCACTGGTCTGTCTGGCGCTCGTCGGCGTCGCGCTGTGGGCATTGCTCGCACCGGGCCAGGGGCTCGAAGCGGTTGAGCTGCCGATCGGTGTTCCCCTGGGCCGGACCTGGCTCGCATTCGACCCGCTGAGCGCGGCCTTCGCGGTCATCGTCAACCTGACGACTGCCATCGTGAGTTTTTACGCGATCGGCCATGGCAGGCATGCGGCCGAGCCGCAACGCGTCGTCCCCTTCTATCCGGCATTCGTCGCCGCAATGAATATCGTGCTGCTGGCCCAGGATGCCTTCTCGTTTCTGGTCGGCTGGGAATTCATGTCGCTCGCCTCGTGGGCCCTCGTGGTCAGCGAGGACCGCAGCGCCAGCAACCGGCGCGCGGGACTCGTTTACCTCATCATGGCGACCGGTGGGGCGATGGCGCTCTTGCTGGCATTCGGCATTCTCGCCGGCCCGGAAGGCGGCTACACCTTCGACGCAATGCGGCAGGCGTCCGCATTCAGGCCGGGCGCCATCGTGCTCGCGCTGGCACTCGTCGGGGCCGGGTCCAAGGCCGGCCTCGTCCCGCTGCATGCGTGGCTGCCGTTGGCGCATCCGGCCGCGCCCAGCCACGTCTCCGCGTTGATGAGCGGTGTGATGACCAAGGTCGCGGTGTACGGATTCATCCGCATCGTCTTCGACCTGTCCGGCCCGCCGTCCTGGTGGTGGAGCATTCCCGTTCTGGTCGTAGCGGGAATCACCGCACTGCTCGGCGTCCTCTATGCGCTGATGGAACACGACCTGAAACGGCTGCTCGCGTACCACACCGTGGAGAACATCGGCATCATCTTCATCGGCCTCGGGCTGGCCCTGGCATTCGAGGCCAGCGGCTTCGCCGTCGCGGCCGCGCTGGCGCTCATTGCGGCCATTTTTCACGTATTCAACCATTCGCTTTTCAAGAGTCTGCTGTTCCTCGGCGCCGGCGCGGTCCTGAGCGCCACCGGAGAGCGGGACATGGAACGAATGGGCGGCCTGATCCATCGGATGCCGATCACCGCGTTTGCCTTCCTGATGGGCTGCATCGCGATCTCTGCGCTGCCGCCGTTCAACGGCTTCGTTTCGGAGTGGCTGACGTTTCAGGCCATCCTGATGAGCCCGCAACTGCCTCAGTGGATTCCGAGGCTCCTGGTTCCGGCCATCGGCGCCACCCTCGCATGTTCGGCGGCATTGGCGGCCGCGTGTTTCGTCAAGGCCTTTGGCTCGACGTTTCTCGGCCGGCCGCGAGCGCCGTCGGCGGCCGCCGCAAACGAAACCGACCGCTGGTCAATGGGCGCGATGCTGCTGCTCGCGGCCTTGTGCCTCGGTGCCGGCGTCCTGCCGGGCTTCGTCATCGACGGTCTCGCAGGAGTCAGCAATTTGCTGGTGGGAGCGCAGCTTGCGGCACAAAGCGATCAGCCGTGGCTTCGTATCGCGCCGATCGACCCTGCGCGCAGTGCCTACAACGGGCTGCTGGTTTTTTCCATGATCATCATCGCCGCTGCGCTGACAGCGTTGATCGTGCGACGCTTTGCGTCGCACAGCCTGCGGCGATCGCCGGCATGGGACTGCGGATTTCCGGATGCCAGCCCGGCGACCCAGTACAGTTCGAGCAGCTTCGCGCAGCCCATCCGTCGCGTATTCGGCAGTGTCGTATTCCGGGCGCGCGAGCACGTGACGATGCCAAGGTCCGGCGACACCGGCAAAGCGAGACTGCAACTCGACCTCCACGATACCCTTTGGGAGGCGCTCTACGATCCCGTCATTCGCTTCGTCAATTTCGCTGCCGATCGCCTCAACGGATTCCAGTTCCTGACGATCCGCAAGTACCTGATGCTGGTTTTCGCGGCGCTGGTGCTGCTGCTCGTGATCATCGGTGCCTGGCGATGATTCAGGACTGGCAGACGCAGCTCGTGCAACTGGTCCTCGTGCTGGTCCTCGCACCGCTTTTGTCGGGGGTGACACGCAAGATCAAGTCCCGGTTGCTTCGCCGGCGCGGTCCCACCGTATTCCAGCCCTATCGCGACCTGCTGAAGTTGATTCGCAAGGAAACCGTCGTTGCCGACAATGCGTCGTGGCTGTTCCGGACAGCTCCCTACCTCATTTTCGCGACGACCTGGCTGGCGGCGGCGCTGATTCCCACGTTCGCCGCCGGGCTCGCCTTCAGCGCCGCCGCCGATGTCATCGTCATCGTCGCACTGCTCGGTACTGCGCGATTCTTTCTTGCGCTCGCCGGTCTCGACGTCGGCACGAGCTTCGGCGGGATCGGCTCCAGCCGCGAGATGATGTTCGCTTCGCTGGCGGAGCCTGCAATGCTCCTGGTCGTCTTCACCGTTTCCCTGTTCGCGGGCTCGACCCAGCTCTCCTCGATCTCGGCATACATGACGGGACCCGCCGTCGGGTTGAACATCTCACTCGCGCTCGCGCTGGTGGCGCTGGTCATCGTTGCAATCGCGGAGAATGCGCGAATTCCGGTCGACAACCCCGCCACGCACCTGGAGCTCACGATGGTGCACGAGGCGATGATCCTCGAGTATTCGGGGCGGCACCTCGCGCTGATCGAAGCTGCCGCGTCGATGAAGCTCCTGCTGTACGTGTCGCTGATCGCCTGCATCTTCACGCCCTGGGGCACGACCATTG
>JBATEA010000024.1:0-3626 GCA_049663745.1 Steroidobacteraceae bacterium
GAACAACTGCCTAGAAAGAGTAATCCGCGCGTGAAAATCCAGTTATTTTAATGACTTGCGGAACTCGGCCGAATGGACCGGGTCAGCAAATACCGTGCAACTGCAGTTCTCGCGATGACCATGGCAATTCACGACTGGCGCCTCAGTACGGCGCTCTGGCTTTCGGCCTGCGCGACTGTTCTGCCGGCAATTGCCACTGCGGCGCAGGACGACTCCGGCCAGATCATCGTGCGTGTCCTGCACGAGACGGCGCCGGTTCGCGGCGCGATCATCGAATCCGGGACCACTCGTGCAGTGACGGATATTCGCGGCGAAGCGCAACTCGCGCTCGCGGTCGGCAGCCAGACGATCCAGATTCGGCGCGAAGGCTTCGGCCCCGTGTCCGTCGAAGTCGAGATGCTGGCGAGCGGCAACCCTCCGGTCATCGCGCAGCTTCAGGAAGAATCGCTCGAGTCGCAGGTGGTCATCGTGACGGCCACGCGCTCCGGAACCGTGGTCGGCGACCAGCCCATCCGCGTTGAGGCGGTGCCGGAAGAAGAAATCGAAGAGAACCTGACGATCCAGCCCGGCAACGTCAGCACGCTGCTGAATGAACTCGCGGGAGTCCGCATGGAATCCACGGCGCCGGGCCTCGGTGGCGCGGCCCTGCAGATGCGCGGCATGCCCGGGCGCCTGACCCAGGTCCTTTCGGACGGACTGCCGCTCGCCGGTTCGGAGTCGGGCGGATTCGGCCTGCTGCAGACTCCGCCGCTGGACCTGAAAAGAGTCGAGGTGATCAAGGGCGTCGCATCGGCCCTGTACGGCGGCTCGGCGCTCGGCGGCGTGCTGAATCTCGTCTCACTGCCACCGGGCGGCGAGCCGGAGCTGCTCCTCAATCGCACGTCGCGTGAAGGAACCGATGTCGCGGGCTTTGCATCGGGATCTCTGGCGCCGCACTGGGGCTACACGCTGACCGCCGGCGCCAATCACCAGGGCCGCCAGGACCTGGATGACGATGCCTGGGCGGAACTCGCGCGCTATCAACGATATACATTCCGGCCGCGCTTCTTCTTCGACGATGGGTCGGGGCGAACCTTGTTCATGACGGCGGGTGTCGTCGATGAAGATCGCGCTGGCGGATCGATGCCGGGGCAGACCCTGCCGGCTGGCACGACGTTCGTCGAAGCACTGCACACGACGCGCATCGATGGCGGCGCAGTGGGCCGGTTGCCACTCGACGGCGGCCGGATCTTGAGCGCGCGGATGTCGGCGACGGTCGCGGATCACGACCGTCGATTCGGCGACGACCGGATCCAGGATACGCAAACCACGCTTTTCGGCGAAACGACGCTGAGCGGCCGCGCGCAGGACCATTCCTGGGTACTGGGCGCGGCAGTCGGACAGGACGAGTTGCAGGTTGGAGACGTTCCGGGCGTCAGCTATACCTACACCATACCGTCGGTCTTCGCGCAGGATGAATATGCGCCCGCCGACTGGATGATCCTCGCGGCGAGCGGCCGCATCGATGCCCACAGCGATTATGGGACCTTCTTCAGCCCGCGGCTCTCCGCGGTCTTCCTGCCCGCGGAGCGCTGGATGGTGCGGATGTCGGTCGGCACGGGCTTCGCGGCACCCACGCCGTTCGTCGATGAGATCGAATCCACCGGATTGGGCGTGCTGGAGCCCCTGACCGATCTGCAAGCCGAGCGTGCCGCAAGTGCCTCGGTGGACGCGCAATGGGCCGCGAATGGCTGGGAAGCGAACTTGAGCCTGTTCGGATCGGAGATCCGCCATCCGCTTGAAATTCGTCCTGCGTCGACGGTCGGCAGGCTCGTGCTCGTCAATGGCGACGGCGTGCGGCGCGCGCTGGGCGGCGAGGCGTTCCTGCGCTATGTCGCCGGCCCGCTGCAGGTGATCGGCAGCTACACGTACCTGGACGTCACCGAAGCGGCGCCGGGCGGCGGTCGGCGCGCGGTGGACCGAGTGCCGCGCCAGATGGCGGAGCTCGCGGCATTGCTCGAGGACGAGGAGCGGGGCCGCATCGGCGTCGAGATTTCCTACACCGGCCGGCAAAACCTCGTGGACAACCCCTACCGTTCGTCGGGTCCGTCCTACGTGGAGGTCAATGCGCTTGCCGAAGTGAAGTTCGGAGAGACGGCCATCTTCCTGAACGCAATCAATCTCACGAATGTCCGCCAGGTCCACTTCGATCCGCTGCTGCGCCCGACGCCGGGAGCGGGCGGCCAGAGAATCACCGAACTGTGGGCGCCGGTCGAAGGCCGCGTTTTCAACCTGGGCGTGCGGCTGGAATTCTGAGGCCGGAGGTCAGCACACCCGGTTGCGCTGGCGTCCCTCGCTGAAGGCTGCAACATTCAGGGCGAGCTCGTCGAGGCAACGCTGGCGCGCCTCGCGAGCCGCCCAGGCGATGTGCGGCGTCAGGATCAGGTTGGGAATCCCGGGATCGAGCAGCGGGTGGCCGGGCGGTGGCGGTTCGCGCTCCAGCACGTCGATGCCGGCGCCACCGAGACGGCCTGCCTTGAGCGCTGCGGCGAGTGCCACCGCGTCCACGAGCGCGCCGCGCGCGGTGTTGATCAGGACCGCGCCGGGTTTCATGCGCGCGAGGCGCGCCGCACTCAGCAGGCCGCGCGTCGCATCGGTCAGCGGGCAGTGCAGCGACAGCACATCGAGCTGCGGCAGCAACTGGTCGAGATCGGAGCGGCTCTCGACTCGCGGGCCGCCGGGGCGATTGGCCACCTCGACCCGCATCCCGAAGGACTCAGCGACGTGCCCGACCGCGCGCCCGAGGGTCCCGTGACCCACGATGCCGAACACGCGGCCCTGCAATTCGCGGATTGGAAAGGGGAAGGTCGAAAACTGCCCCGCCTGCTGCCAGCCGCCGGCGCGCACCAATGACGAGTAATCGTGGAGGCGTTGCGTCAGGGCCAGCAGCATCGCGAAGACATGCTGGACCACGGACTGCGTGCAGTAATCCCGCAGGTTGCAGACTGCGATGCCTTTCTCGCGCGCCGCGACGAGATCGACGTTGTCGACGCCGGTCGCGGTCAGCGCGACCAGCCTCAATTGCAATGCCGCCGCGATCGCCGCGCGGCCGATGATCGCCTTGTTGGCGAATACGACCTCGAAGCCGGCGATGCGCTCCGCGACCTGATCCGTCGACGACTGTTCGTGAAGCACGAGCCCGGGAACGACGCGCTCGAGCGGAGCGGTGTCGAGATCGCCATTGCTGACCGTCCCGAAATCCAGGAACACTGCGCGCATCGCGTTCAGTCGCGGAAATTCTTGAACTGCAGCGGCCGGTCGAGACCGGCCTTCCGGATCAGGGCCATGGCCGCCTGGAGGTCGTCACGCTGCTTGCCGGTCACGCGCAGCTGGTCGCCCAGGATCGAGGCCTGCAGCTTCAGCTTCGAGTCCTTGATCAGGCGCTGGAGCTTGCGGCCGCTGTCCGCGTCGATGCCATGGCGCAGGACGAGCGGCTGCGTGGCGGCGTTCAGCGAAATCTGCGGTTCGCCCGGCTCGAGACAGGTGATGTCGATGCCGCGCTTGGTCAGTTTCAGCTTCAAAACGTCGAACATCTGCTTGAGCTGGAAATCCACCTGGGCATGCAGCGTGACCAGGTGATCGCCCAG
>JBATEA010000025.1:0-6283 GCA_049663745.1 Steroidobacteraceae bacterium
GGTGTATCGCAGGCGCGCCGGCGTTCCACGCGCGGGTGCGAACTGACCGCCACCGTGACGTTCGATCAGGTATTCGATGACGGCCCCCGATTCCGCGATCGTCAGCCCGCCATCGACAACGACCGGCGATTTCCCCAGCGGATGCACTTCGCGCAGCGAGGGCGGCGCCAGCATCGTCTTCGCGTCCCGCTCGTAGCGCTTGATCTCGTAAGGCACGCCGATTTCCTCGAGCAGCCACAGCACACGTTGCGAACGCGAGTTGTTGAGGTGGTGGACCGTGATCAAGAGGCTTCCTGGGCCGCCGCATCGAGCGGCGGGAGCGGGCAATGCACGGCGGCGCAGACGGCACGCAGCAATTCGGACTCAGCCACCGTCATGCGCAGGTCATGGGAAATCGTTCGAACCAGCGCCTGGACCAGCAGCTCCTTGCCGGCCGGCACCAGCCGGTCGATGCGATTGAGCGCCAGGTCGAGCCGGCGCGGCCAGTTCGCGAGGCGCTGGAAGGGCGGTCGCCGCACCGGCAGCAGTTGCGCCATGCCGATTTCGTAGGCGCGCCGCGCCTCGGCCTCGTCCTCGCTGCCGGACATCGCCAGCACCGAGAAGAGCGTCTGCAGGTCGTCCTCGACCGCCGCGATCGAAAGATCGAAGGCGCGCGCGCCCGGTTGCAGTTCATCGCGCAGCTGCACCTGCGCGAGTTTCCGCAGCGCGTAAGCGTAGATCGAGACCCGGCCCTCGCGGCTCAGCAACCCATTCAGGCATTGCAGGACTGCCTCGCGTTCCCTTCGGCCGAGCTGGTGCAATGCCGGGAAGGCCTGCAGCAGGGCCGGCATTCGCTGCATCGCCGTCAGCGAATCGATGGCGGACAACAACCCCTCGATGGCGAGCTTCTGGTCGTGGCCCATCTGCTGCTCGATGAACGCAAGCTGCCGGGCGCGAGCCTCGGTCGTCGCATCCAGCGCGAGGCCGAGAAAGAGCGCCCGAGCCGATTCCGCATCCCGCGCCGCAGTAGTGACCTCTTCCGGAAGCGACAGGCGCAATGCCTGCGCGCGTTGCACATGCGACGTACCCGGATTCGCGACGAGTTGCGCGACCGCGCCGGGCGCCAGCACGATCGCGCCCTGCAAGATGTCCTCGAGCCGCCCGGCGGCTGCCGGCTGCGGCTTCGCCTCCTCTGCGGTTGCGAGCGCCCGCTCCCGGTTCATCCGGATCCGCATCGCCTCGAACTCACCCGGCTGGAAGCCCGGGTCGATTTCGCGGATGCGCTCTTCCAGTGGCGGGTGGGTCGCGAACGCGCGCGTGACGCCCGCAGCGAACAACAGGTGCGCAACCTCCTCGCCATCCGTGTCCTGGAATTTCGACCCGACACCGAGCGCACCGATCTTGACCAGTGCGTCGCGCAGCCCGGTCGGGTCGCGCGTGAATTGCACGGCCGACGCGTCCGCGAGCGACTCGCGCTTGCGCGACACGGCCGCCTGGATCAGCCGGCCGAAGAACAGCCCGATATAGCCGAGGATCATCACGGCGAGCGCCGCCGCCATGATCACGAGGATCGCGCCGCCGCCCTTACGCCCTCCGCCGCCACGCGGCGCGTGGCGCAGCACGAAACGGCCGATCAGCGCGATCACCATCAGGCCGAACAGCCAGCCGATCAGTCGCGTGCTGAGCCGCATGTCGCCATTCAGCACGTGGCTGAACTCGTGGGCGATCACGCCCTGGAGCTCCGAGCGGTTCAGCGTCGTCAACGCTCCACGGGTCACGGCGATCGCGGCGTTCGACGGGTTGTGGCCTGCGGCGAAGGCGTTGATGCCGGCCTCGCGCTCGAGCACGTAGACCGCGGGCACCGGCACACCCGAAGCGATCGCCATCTCCTCGACCACGTTCAGCAGCCGCTTGCGCAGCGGATCGTTGGTGTCGCGCGTCACGCGCTCGCCGCCGACGGATTCGGCAACGACGCTGCCGCCCGCGGAAAGCCGGCTTCCCTTGACCAGGCTCGAGCAGAAGATGACGCCGATCACGACGATCGAACTGAACATCACGAGGCCCGGATACTGCTGGAACCAGAGTCCCTCGACCGGGGCTGCGACGCTTTGCCCATCCTGCGAGAGGATCGTGGCCGCAATCACGACGACGAAGTCCACCGCGATGACGCAGGCGCCGACCGCGATGATGAACAGCATAACCAGCCAGCGCGACAGCCGGCGGGTTTCGGCCTGCCGCCTGAAGAAATCCATGTCGGTTCAGCCCGCCGGGTGGATCAGGTGAAGCTGACCTTCGGGACTTCGCGCTTCTGCGGTGACTCGATCTCGAGCATCTGTGCCGGCATGAAGCCGAACGAACCGGCGATCAGGGTGTTCGGGAACACTTCGCGCGTGTTGTTATAGGAGAGCACCGCGTCGTTGTAAGCCTGGCGCGCAAACGCAACCTTGTTCTCGGTCGAGGTCAGCTCCTCGGAAAGCTGCATCATGTTCTGGTTCGCCTTCAGGTCCGGGTAGGCCTCGGCGAGCGCGAACAGCCGGCCGAGCGCGCCGGACAACTGGTTGTCCGCGCTCGCGAGTCCCTGCACGGCCGTGGGATCACCCGGATTGGCGGCAGCGGACTTCAGGCCGCTGACCGCGGCATTGCGCGCCTGGATCACGGCCTCGAGCGTGTTGCGCTCGTGCGCCATGTAGCCCTTGGCAGTCTCGACCAGGTTCGGGATCAGGTCGTAGCGCCGTGTCATCTGCACGTCGATCTGCGCGAAGGCGTTCTTGTAGCCGTTGCGCGACGTGACCAGCCGGTTGTAGATCCCGATGAAGAACAGGAACAACAGAACGACAACAGCCAGCATTACCCAAATCATTGCGGACTCCTTAACGGTGCCGGGTCGCAGTTTCGCAGTTTCTCATATCCGGTGCCGGGTCGCAGTTTCGCAGTATCTGGACGATGTGACTGCATATCAGTGCGATCCAGGCCCTTTTCAAGGGCTAAGCTCTTGCGCCCATTGCAGTTACCAAGGGGTTGTCGATGGCTCGCCGCCTCCGTCTGCATGTCCCGGGCGGTTTCTACCACGTCACGCTGCGTGGCAATCACCGGCAACCGATCTTTTTCGCCGACGCCGATCGTGACTGCCTCGACGATGTCGTCGCCGAGGCAATTCGTCGCCTGGAGGCGCGGATTCACGCCTATTGCTGGATGACCAATCACATTCACATGTTGGTGCAGATCGCCGATGCACCGCTCGGTCAACTCATGCTGCGAATCGCGAGTCAGTACGCCCGCGCGGTACAAACGCGCCTGGATACAACCGGCCATCTGTTTGAGCGGCGCTACCACGCGGTACTGGTCGACGCGGATGGTTACCTGACCACACTCATTCGATACATTCATCTCAATCCCGTGCGCGGCGGACTGGTTGGCGATCCTGCCGAATACTCCTGGTCAAGCCATCGCGTTTACCTCGGCGTCTGTCAGCGTGACTGGGTCACAACGGGATTTGCTCTTCGCACGCTCGGCAATCAGCCGAAGCACGCCGCTGCAAGATACAGGGAGCTCATGGGGAATTCGGATGCGTGCAACTGGGGCACGGGCAAGCTGGTCCCCCATCGCGATGAACCGCAGGTTCTTGGTTCGGATGACTTCATCGCAAGAATCAAGGGCTCTGAGTACTGTCCGCGCTCCCATCAGAGCCTGGACGATTTGATCCGCGCATGTAGCGAGCGCTTCCAGGTAACGCCAGCGTCGCTCGCATCAAGAAGCAGAGCGCCAAATCTCGTCGTTGCCCGTGCCTGGATTAGCCGCGAAGCCCTGGCGGGCCGGGTTGCCAGTATTTGCGAAGTCGCCAGGCGCCTTGGTCGTAGCGAAAGTGCTATCCGATACTTGATTCAGCGGCATCCGCCCGCCGCACGACAGCCCTAACTGCGAAACTGCGACCCGGCACCGAGTCTTGCCTGCAGCCAGGCGGAGATGTCCTGCACTTCCTCCATGCAGACCTGGTGCTGCATCGGGTATTCCTTCCATTCCACCGCGTAGCCCTCTGCGCGCAACAAGTCGCGCGAGCTGCTGCCGAGCCGCAGCGGCAGCACCGGGTCGAACTGGCCGTGGCACATCAGGATCGGCAGGTCACGATTGGCCGGGCTCGCCTCGGCGGCGAGCAGAGTGCGCAGCGGCAGATAGGTCGAGAGCGCCATGACGCCCGCGAGGCGCTCGGCGTGGCGCAGCGCCGCATGCAGCGCAATGGCGCCGCCCTGCGAGAATCCCGCGACCACGATCCTGCCGGCGGCAATGCCCAGCTGGCGTTCGCGCTGGATGAATCGCTCCAGGATCGCCGCGGAATCGCGAATGCCGTCCTCGTCCTGGGGACCGCCCGGCGTCAAATCCATGATGTCGTACCAGGCACGCATGCGCATGCCGTTGTTGATGGTGACCGGGCGCACGGGCGCGTGTGGAAAGATGAAGCGTGCCGCGAGGCCCGGCGGCAGGTGCAATTCCGGCACGATCGGCACGAAGTCGTTGCCGTCGGCGCCGAGGCCGTGCAGCCAGATGACGCTCGCGGATGCGGCTGAAGCGGGCGCCAGGACGACGGCGTCCGCGGACTCCTGCTTCAGCAATTGAGGTACTTCCAGTTGCGCGGCCTGCCTGCCGCCATCCACTCGATCGCAGTTGCGAGGCGCTTCCGGCGGGTCGCCTGCAGTTTCGCCTCGGTGATCCATTCCACGTACTCGCGCTGCTGCGAGGGACTGAAGGCTTTGTAGGTCGCCTTCGCCTTCGGGGACTTCCGGAATGCCGCGACGAGATCGGGCGGTGCCTTCGGCGGCGGCCGTTTCTTTCTCGCCGGCCGTGGCACTTTCGCGCCCTGCTCGTTCAGAGCGACGGCCGCCTTGATGTAACGGACCAGGACCGCATCGGAGGGAAGGTCTCCCACAGATCGCAGCTTCTTCCCGCCCATGCTGGAGTCTCCCGGCGCCGGGAAGAGTCCGGCCGGATCCTTCATCAGCCGCTGCTTCCAGAATCCGAAACTCGCGTGCTGCTTGAATGCAGCCATGTTGGCGACGACACCCTTGTATTCAAAGAAGGGCACGCCCCACTTGATCGTCTCCTCGATCTGCGGGCAGGCCTTGTGCATCGCGCCGCGCAGGCGCTTGAGTATCGGCCGCGCGAATCCCGCGGATTTCGCGATGTAGGCGTCAACCGCCGTCGACTTGCTCATCGTCTCGCTCCATCCGTCCACCAGCCGAGCCACACCAGGAGCCACATCGCCATCGCAGTCCACGCGACGGCCATCGGGCTCGGTGGTGGCGGGCCGAAGACATTGGCGACCTGGATCACCGCGAGAAACGCGATCAGGAACCAGGCGCCCCAGCTGCCGGCGCGGCGCTCCGGCCGCGTCGCGGAAAGGTACAGCGCGACGCCACCTGCAAGCAACGCGAGCTCGAGCGCGAGCGCAATGAGCGGCGAATCCCAGAGGCCGAGGCCCAGGCGTGCCGCACCGCCGGGCCACAAGGGCAGGTCCGGCACGTGCACGATGTAGTCGAGCAACCAGTGGCTCGGCACCAATGCGCCGACAACGAGGGCGGCGCGCGAGTCGCGCCGGATACCCCAATAGACAGCACCCACGACGACGCCCCAGAAGAGGGCGAATAGCAGGCTGTGCGACCAGGGGTAATGATCGAAGACCAGCGGATATCCGGCGCCCGGTGGCGCGAGCGACAAGCGCTCAATGCCCGCGAGCACGAGAAAGGGCCACAGCAGGTCGAGGAACTGCGCTGCGAAAAAGAGCGTGCCGAGGGAGCTGCGCGGCGCGAGACGCTTGGCCGCGTATGCCGCGGCGAAGTGGCCGATGAACACCGAACTAGCCGCGCACGCGTCGCAGCACGAACCAGATCGCTCCGCCCAGGAAGGCGATCGTCGCGCCGATCATCAGGCTCGGATCGTTCACGGGCGTCGGGCCCGTGGCGAGGCGCTGGATGTCCGGCGCGTAACGCCACACCAGCGCGAACGCGCAGGCGCCGATGCCCATGATCGTGACGCTGCTCATCCAGGCCTCGCGCAGCAACCGCCGGCGCAGCAGTGCGCGGCGGTATTCGAATTGCGCCTTCAGGTTCTCCTGCGGCGCCGTGGCTGCAACTGTCGCGATTCGCTGCATCACCCGTTCCTCGAAGCCGGCGCCGAGCGCCTTCGCCAGCACCGCCCGTGCCCGGTGCAACTGCGTCTTCACGGTATTGACCGGCAGCCCCATCATCGCCGCGACCCCCTCGACGGTCCGCTCCTCCTGATAATAGAGTGTAACCGCCTGGCACTGCTTGAC
>JBATEA010000026.1:0-5357 GCA_049663745.1 Steroidobacteraceae bacterium
GCAGGTTTCCGGCGAAGCCGTTCATCTCTGCGACGCTGATGACGATCGGTTCGTGGCCGGACTCTTCGAGCTCGCGCATCACCGCCGCGCGCTGTGCGGGATCCGGGATTGCATCGGCGCACAGCACCGAGAAGCGCTCGCCGATCGCCATCATCACATTTGTGTGATAGATCGCCTGGCCGCCCGGATCCCGCGCATCGAAGCTGACGACGCGATAGCCGAGGCGCGCCGCGAAATCCGCAAGCGCCGCCGGCGTCGTGCGTGGCGACCAGCACGCATAGGCGATGCGATGGCAGCGATCCAGCACCAGGCTGCCGGTGCCCTCGAGAAACTCGCCGCGTTCCTCCCAGCCGGTCAGGTCGACGGTTTTCGCGATGCGATAACCGGCACGTTGCAGGACGCCGATCGCGTCGGCGCGCCGTTCCGGGCGCCGGCTCGCGGCCAGCAGCGGGTACAACACGACGCTGCCGTCGTCGTGGAAGCTGACCCAGTTGTTCGGAAAGCAGGCATCCGGCCTGGCCGGCTCCGGAGTGTCATCCACCACATGAACCGCGACACCCGAGTCCGCAAGCTGCGCGACGAGCCCGTCGAATTCGCGCCGCGCCGCGAGCGGCGCATCCTCGGTCGCACCGCCCTGCTGGAAGCGATTCGATGGCGCGGTTTCGGGATTTGCGCCGAAGCGCGCCGGCCGGATCATCAGCACGGCCGCGGCGCACTGCCGGTCGGGCTCCAGCATGGGTTTCATCGCCTCAGTCTAGCAAGGCGTCGTCAGTCAACCGCTCGCCAAAAAAGAAGGGCGCGGCGGTCGCCCGCCGCGCCCCCGATCAAAGGGCCGCCGTTCAGAACTCGAAGCGCAGTCCCAGCTGGACGCGCCAGACCGAGTTCAACGCCGTCAGCGAGTTGATTGGCGACGTCGGTCCCGTAGCGCCCGAGCGCGGTCGGTAGACATAGCAGGCAGTCGCAGCGGGATTGGGGCAGCCGCTCGTCGCGATGCGATTCGCGTCGAGTACCGGCGCCACATAAATGAAGCTGACCTGACTCACCCGGCCCCAGTCGTTGTTGATCAGGTTGGCAAGGTTTTCGACATCGAGGCTCACGACGCCGCGCGCCTTGCGCCAGATCGGGATTTCCTGCGCCAGCCGCAAGTCGAGCGAGGTCACCCAGGGGCTGCGGCCAGAATTGCGCGGAACGATCTTGCCGCGGTAGCGCTCGAGACCCTGGGAATCGATGAATGCGTCCGTGTCCGAACGGAATTGCGCCGCGGCTGCGTTTGCGGAACTGAAGCTTGCAGTGGACGCGCAGCCCGCCACCCCGTCAGTCACGTCCGCCGCCGTGCACAGCGCCTCGTAGATCACGTCGCCCGTAGTGCCGGCATCACCCGGCACATAGAACAGGTCGCGCGAACGCGAAGATTGGCGTGGATCGCCGAAGACCGAAGTTCCAGCACCGAAGGTGTAACTATACGGACGGCCCGACCGGCGCTCCGCCACAATCGCCACGCTGGTCTCGTTGTCGCCGAAGAAGGCCTTGCGCCAACTGAACAGGCCCTTGAACTGGTGCTCGATCTCGTAATTCGAGGTCTCCAGCCCCGGGTCGTTGACGTCCGCTACCGCGAAGCTGTCCCAGTTCGAGCGGGCCGTCGAACTGGTGCCCGAATTCACGTCCTTGATGTCCTGGAAGCCGTAGCCGAGGTAGGCATCAAAGCGCCCGGCCCGCGTGCGCCAGGTCTTCGAAAAGTCCGTCGAAAAGACCGTGCCATCACCCCGCTGCGTATTCGTCAGCAGCAGGTCCTGGCCCGACGGCCGGTTGCAGGGAGGCGTTGCACCCGGATTGCAGGGCGACACGTCAGCGCGCGTGACATAGATCGGCCGGCCGTCCGGGGCCGTGCCCGTCTGCACCAGGCGCAGGTCCTTCCACAGCACCTCGTCCTTGACCCGCGACAGGATGATGTCCGCCGTCCACTGGATATCCCAGGGCAGCGTCTGCTTGATGCCCAGGTTCCAGCGGTACTGCGACGGAATGTCGAAGTTCGGGTCGACCGCATTGACCTCGCCGTCGCCACGCAGCAGCGTGTGATTGTCCAGCACCGCCTGATTGATGTTGAAGCCGTCGACATTCGACAGGGCCGCCTCGAGCGGCGTGCCGGGAAAGATGGTTTGATTCACGACCGTCACGCCATCACCCGAAAAGCTGTTCGAGATCCAGACATTCGGCGATCCGCCGCCAAAGAGTCCCCAGCCGCCGTAGATCGTCGTCTCGGGTCGCCACTGCCAGTTGAAGCCGATGCGCGGCATGACCAGGTCGCGGCCATCCAGCGTCGAAGTGTTCGCGAATCCATAGCGGGCCGCGAAGTTCGCGTTCAGGCCCGGCTTGTCGTCGCCGGAATATTTGTCGACGCGCACGCCCGCCTCCAGCTTGAAGTCCGGCGTGGCCTGCCACTCGTCCTGGACATAGAACGAATCGGTGTTGTAACCGAACACAGCGGCACCATCATTCTTCACATTCGTGAATGCGTTCGTATAGCTCAGCGACGACGCCGTGCGAGCCTCGTAATTGGCAATGCTCGAAAACTTGTACTGGCCGCTGCTGCGCGGCACGAAAATATTGAAGATATCGAGCATCTCCCGCTCGTAGCCCACCATCAGCGTGTGATCGCCGAGGAAAAAGCTGCCCTTCAACTTGATCGCGTCGAGGTCGTTGGTCAGGAAATTTGCGTGACGGAATTCATCCGGCCCGACGAAAACCGTGCCACCGCTCGGCGTCGTGACTTGCATCTCCGCGAAATCGGTGCCGAACAGGGAATCCTGGCGGACCTCCACTTCCTTGCGAGCCACCTTCACTTCAGTCGCAAATAGCTCATTCCAGTCCGAGAATAGCTGCAACGACGTCGAATCCATCTTGATCGCGCGGTTGTACCAGTTCGATGGGGTGCTGAGGAAACGGCTCCCCGTGCTGTTGTTGGAAGTGATGATCTCGTTGCCCTCGGTGTGCTGGTACGAGAGCGAGGCGCGCTGCGTATCGCTGATGTTCCAGTCCAGCTTGCCGAGCATCTTTTCGTCCTTCTCCTTCAGCTTGTCGAAGCGCTCGCCCGGGTTGAAGCCATAGACGGTGTTCGTGATGTCGACGATCTGGTCGTATTCGGCCTGGGTCACGCCAGGGATAGGGACCGCGGCACCCGATCCGGTAGCCCCGAAATCCTGCGGCGCCGTGCGGTCAAGCTTTTCGTAACTCACGAAGAAGAACAACTTGTCCTGCATGATCGGTCCGCCAAGGGTGCCACCGTACGTCTTCTCGTCGAAATTGAACGTCAGGTCATCGTCCCGGCTGCGGTCGCCCGCCAGGCTGTCACTGCCCTTGTAGTAGTAGGCCGAACCGCTGAAATCGTTGGTCCCGGACTTGGTCACGACGTTGATCGTCGAGCCGCGGAACATGCCATACTCGACCGAGAACGGCGCGGTCAGGATCGACACGTCCTGGATCGCCTCGACCGACAGCGGGCTGCGCTGGGTCGGATAGCCGTTGTTGTTCAGGCCGAAGTCGTCACTCTGGCGCACGCCGTCGATCGTGATGCTGTTGTAGCGGTTGTTGACACCCGCAACTTCCAGTGCGTCGGAGTTGGTCGGGTCGATCCAGGCCTTCGGGTCGATGCGCACGACGTCCTTGATGTCGCGGCTGATGGACGGCAACTCGCGGATTTCCTGCGCACTGAAACGGCTGCCGGCACCGATCGTCGTGTCGCGCTCGGATACGCCGGTGACCTCGACGCCCGCCAGCTGCGCAATCGGCTGGGCGACCAGGGTCACGGAACTGCGCTGGGCGAGCTCCGTATAAAGATCCTCGACGCTCGCTTCCTGCATGCCCTCCGCCTTGGCCGTCACGCGGTAGGGACCGCCGACCCGCAATCCGGTCGCGGTGAACTGGCCCGATGAATTGGTCGTCACGTTCGCCGTCGTACCCGACGGCACATGCACGATCGTCACCTGCGCGCCCGCCACCGGCTTGCCGTCCGCATCGACGACAAAGCCGGATAACTGCGAGGCGGTTTCCTGCGCCTGCGCGCAGGGTGCAGCGGTCATTGCGACGACGAGACCTGCGCCCACCGCGATGGCCGGTGCGGACAGGATCGACGAGACGGCGGCGGCGAGACGGACCGAGCGACGGCGATCGGACATGGATGTGGCTCCCCTGATTATCCCAATGAACGCGACAGAAACTGGCGTTGCGCCAGGATCAGCATAGTGCGGGAATGTTACAGCCTGTCGGCTGCAGTTTGCGACCTTCAATAGGCATTGTTGCGCCCGATCCACACCCGGTCGCAGCGCCTGGCTCAGGAATCCAGTCGCGACAACGGCTTGGCGCAATTTCCTAAGCGTGGATTCACGACGGACGCTTCCGAACGCCTCAGGCGGCGAGTCTTTGCGCTGCCTTTTCCGCAATCATGATAGTCGGTGCGTTGGTATTGCCGCCGACGAGCGTCGGCATCACCGATGCATCGACGACGGAGAGCGATTCGAGGCCCCGGATCCTGAGTGCGGAATCGACCACGGCCAGCTCGTCGAGCCCCATGCGGCAGGTTCCGACCGGGTGATAGATGGTGTCGGCGCGGCGGCGCATGCGCGCGATCAATTCGCTGTCGGAATTTCCACCGGCAAACAGTTCGGCACCGCGATGACGGTCGAGCGGCGCTCGATCCATGATCTCGCGCGCGATCTTGACACCCGCCAGCAGCGTCGCGACATCGGCATCGGCGGCCAGGAAGTTCGGATCGATCCGCGGTGGATCGCGCGGATCGGCCGAATTGAGGCCGACGCTGCCGCGGCTCGCCGGACGCAGCACCGCGACATGGCAGGTCACCCCGTAGCCGTAATGCAGATGGCGGGCGTGATCATCCACCAGTGCGTTGACAAAATGCAGCTGCACGTCCGGCCGCTCGAGCCCGTCGCGGGTCCTCAGGAACGCCCCCGCCTCCGCGAAATTCGTCGTCAGCAGGCCGGTGCCCGAGCGCCGCCACTGGAAATAGCCGGGAATGGCGCGCAGCGCCGTGCGCAGCGTAATCCCCATCAGGCTCGCGTCGGAGGAGTGATAGACCAGCGCGAGGTCGATGTGATCGGCAAGGTTGGCACCGACGCCGGGCAGTTCGTGGCGCAGTCCGATGCCGTGCCGCCCCAGTTCCTCACGCGATCCGATGCCCGAAAGCATCAACAGTTGCGGCGTCCCGAACACGCCGGCCGACACGATGACCTCGCGGCTCGCGTCTATCTGCCCCGCCCCGGCGTGGCCTGCAACCAGCACGCCAGTGGCGCGACGGCCGGTGAGCAGCACGCGCTCCGCGCGCACGCCGGTCAGCACCTTCAGGT
>JBATEA010000027.1:0-4407 GCA_049663745.1 Steroidobacteraceae bacterium
ACGAAAGCGTGTTTGCGGCACCAGTGATTGCGGCATTCGCGTCGTGGCCATACGTAATGGTAATCGTGCCGTCGTCGACATCGACACCGTCAACGTAACGACCAGCCTTGCTGGTCCCGGCTGCACCCGAGCCAAGCCCGAGTTCCAGGAGCGTTGCCGGCCACACGCCCGTCTGGGCCGTGTACTCGGCAATCGACGCCTTCAGGTCGCCGGCGAGCGTCATGCCTTCCGTGACCTGCGATCGGATCGTGTAGTCCTGATAGGCCGGGATCGCGATCGCGGCCAGGATGCCGATAATGGCCACCACGATCATCAATTCGATGAGCGTGAAGCCCTTCTGGATAGCCTTCATGTCATGTACCTCTGTTGAGAACCAAGGGCGGCGCTCATGCGCCGATGCAATGTAGTTACAGCAAGGATCATGCCAACTGAACGGGATCGCGTAAGTGACCGAGTTATCAGTATTTTTTGCTGCCGGCTGCCACCGATGCCGGCTTGCAAAGGCGCCAGGACTGACGAAGCGCGTCACTTTTGGACGCGAAACGTCAGTCTGCAGGCCTACTCGATGCCGAGTTTCTTGATGCGGTAACGGAGCGCCCGGAAGCTGATGCCGAGCGCCCGCGCCGCCGCCGTCTTGTTGAATCGATGCTCTTCCAGCGCGCGCAGGATCGACGCGCGTTCGATGTCATCGAGCCGGTCCGGCAGCGTGTCCGGACCCGTGCCCGTGCCTGTGCGCGGCGCTTCGCCCTGGCCCGGCGATTCGCGGAGCTCGATGTCGCCTGCGCGGATCGCGCCGACTTCGCAGAGGGTCAGCGCGCGTTCGATGACGTTCTCGAGCTCGCGCACGTTGCCCCGATAGTCGTGCGTCATCAGTTTCTCCATGGCCTCGCCCGACAACACGGGCGGGGTCAAGCCCATGCGCGTCGCGAAACGCTCGGTGATCGCGTTGGCCAGTTCCGGGATGTCGGACAACCGTTCGCGCAAGCTGGGTACGCGCAGCTCGATGACGTTGATCCGGTAATAAAGGTCCTCGCGGAATCGTCCGGCGGCGACCAGTTCGCCGAGGTCGCGGTGGGTCGCCGAGAGGATGCGGACATCGACCGGCTGCTCGTGCTGCGCGCCGATCGGGCGCGCGGTCTTTTCCTGAATCAGGCGCAGCAGCTTCACCTGCATCGCGAACGGCAGGTCGGCTACCTCGTCGAGGAACAGCGTGCCGCCTTCCGCCGCCTGCACGAGGCCCGGCTTGTCCGCGACCGCGCCGGTGAAGCTGCCCTTGCGATGGCCGAAGAGCTCGCTTTCCATCAGCTCCGACGGAATCGCGCCGCAACTGACCGGCACGAAGGGCGCGTCCTTGCGCGGCCCGCTTTCGTGGATCAGGCGCGCGACCATTTCCTTGCCGGTGCCGGACTCGCCGGAGATGTGCACCGGCGCCTGGCTGCGCGCGACCCGGCCGATCATCGCCCGCAGTTTCGTCATCGGTTCGGAATCGCCGAGCAGCTGCCGGCCGCCATCGGACGCGCGCCGTCCATCCGAGAGCTTGAGCGCCTGGTTGACGAGCTTGCGCAGGTCGGTGATGTCGAGCGGCTTGCTGACGAAGTCGAAGGCGCCGAGCTTCAGCGCGCGCACCGCGGCCTCGACATGGCCGTGCGCCGTGATCACGGCGACCGGCAGTTCCGGCGCATTTGCCTGGATCCATTCCAGCAATTCGATGCCATCGCCGTCCGGCAACCGCAGGTCGGTCAGGCACACGGCGTAGTCCTGGCGGCCCTGCAGTTCACGGCGCGCGGCTGCGAGGTCGTGCACGGCATGCGAATCGACATTCATCCTTGCCAGCGTCAGCGACAGGAGTTCGCAGAGATCCGGCTCGTCGTCGACGATCAGTGCCTTGGGATTGGCCATGGCCGCGTTCAGGACTGCTCCCAGCGCCGCGGATCGGCGAATACGATGCGGAAGATGCTGCCACCGCCGGTGCGCGGCTCGAAGATCAGCAGCGCACCATTGCACTGCGCGAGTTCACGCGCGATGAAGAGCCCGAGCCCGGTGCCGCTCGCGCGCGACGTGAAAAACGGCTCGAAAATCCGGTCGGTCAGGTCGCTTTCAATGCCGGGTCCGCGGTCCAGCACCTCGAGGAACGGGCGGTTGCTGCCGGCGAGGCGGCCGACCCGCAGCTCGACGCGGTCATTCTCGCCATGCACGGCGTAGCGGAAGGCGTTCTCGCAGAGATTCCACAGGATCTGGTGCAGGTGCGACGGGTCCACGCGCACCTCGAGGTCCGGCTCCGGAATGGTGAACTGCAGCTGGCTCACGCGGTGGTCGCCCGTGACGATGAATTCCTGCGCGAATTCGGTCAGCCATTCGCCGAGCAGCATGCGCTCCGGGCGCGTGGTCTCGCGGCGCGCGAGCTGCTGCACGTTGCCGACGATGGTGCTGACGCGCCCGGCGTTGGCCTGAATGATCTCGGTCATGCGCCGGCCCGACTCGGAAAGCGTCGGGTCCTCCGCCAGCAGCTGTCCCGCGTGGCTGATGGCGCCCACCGGGTTCCTGATCTCATGCGCGATACTCGCGGACAAGCGCCCGAGCGCGGCGAGCCGCGTCTGCTGGATGCGATCGTCGAGCGCCGTCAGGTCCTCGAGGAAGACCAGCACCGGCGGTGGCCGCGCCTGGCCGAGCGGCGCGAAATGCGGCCGCACTTCCCGGAGCCCGTCGGCGGCCAGCAGGTTGCCGCCGCTCGTGTCCACGTCCGGCGAGCCCTGGCGCCACATGGTCAGCAGGTACAGCAGCCGCGGCGACACTTCGCCGAGCAGCGCATTGGCGCTCGCATCGTGGCCGAGGATCTGCCGGGCCGATTCGTTGATCAGCCGGATGCGGTCCTGCTCGTCCACGACCACCAGGCTTTCGCGCAGGCGCTCAACGATGTACTGGGAGAGTTCCGCGAGATTCGCGAGGTCGATGTCGCGCTGGCGGACGAGGGCCTCGCTCTCGCGCAGGCGCCGCGCGAGCGGGGCGGCCGCGAGCGCGGCGATGAAGATCACCGCGCCCAGCATGCCGGCCTGCGTCAGATCCGACATATCGGCGATGCCTGCAACCGACAAGGCCATCTGCTGCCCGAGCACGAACAGGGCGGCCACCGCCGCGATCATCGTGGCCGTGCGGTTCGGCAGCAGGATGCTGACCGCTGCGACCGGCATGATCAGCAGCAGCCCGACACCGCTCGAGGCGCCTCTGCTCGTCAGCAGGAGCATCGTCACGGCGACGACGTCGAACGCGATGTGGATGAAAGCCTGCGCCTGCAGGTTCGGCCAGCGCTTCTTCAAGAGCGCGATGCAGATCACGCCGGTCATGAACCACGCGACGAGCGTATAGAAGTAGAGGGACGGGTATTCGGGGGCCAGGGACTGCGGCCGCGAGGCCAGCGCGAACAGCACCGAGAGCACCGACGGGACGGAGAGGCGGTAGAGATTCAGCAGCCCCAGCACGCGCCAGGCAAGCTCCGGATCGCCGCTCGTGCGTTCGATTTCCGCCGGTCCTTTCACGGCCGGCACTCTAACATGCGACGCAGCCCGGACCTTTGCGGCAGGGCACGAATGCGACGCGGTTCAAGCCTCCCGTTACAATGCTCAGATGAACCTCCACGAGTACCAGTCGAAGCGCCTGTTCCACGACTATGCGATCCCCGTACCGCCGGGAATCGTCGCCGCGAGCGACGCGGAAGCCGTCGCGGCCGCCCTGGAACTCAAGGGCTCGCTATGGGTGGTCAAGGCGCAGGTCCATGCGGGCGGGCGCGGCAAGGCCGGCGGTGTGAAACTGTGCCGCTCCGTGAAAGAGGTCGGCCAGGCCGCCGCCGCCATGCTCGGGCAGCGGCTGGTCACGAAACAAACGGGCGCGGCCGGCCTGCCGATCAACCTGGTCTACGTCGAGACCGGCAGCGCCATCGAGCGCGAGTTGTACCTCAGCCTGCTGCTCAATCGCGAGCGCGGGCGCATCGCCATTGTCGCTTCCGTCGCGGGCGGCATGGATATCGAGGAAGTCGCCGCGCATGAGCCGGAAAAAATCCTGCGCACCGACATCGATCCAGCAGCGGGCTTACAGGCTTACCAATGCAGAAGCCTGGCGTTCGGACTCGGGCTCACAGGCGCCCTGATGGGGCAATTCGAGGGAATCCTGCGCTCGCTCTATCGTCTCTATCTCGAACGCGACCTGGGCCTGATCGAAATCAATCCGCTGATCGTCACGAAGGACGATCGGCTGGTCGCGCTCGACGCCAAGATCAACGTCGAGGCGAACGGGCTCTTCCGCCAGCCCGCGCTCGCCGAGTGGCGCGACCCGTCGCAGGAAGACCCGATGGAACGCGCAGCCGCCGAGCACGACCTCAGCTATGTCTCGCTGGACGGCGATATCGCCTGCATG
>JBATEA010000028.1:0-7405 GCA_049663745.1 Steroidobacteraceae bacterium
CCCACAATCCACCCCAGATGCCGCGTGCCGCGCGCTGCCTCAGGAGGACTTCATTTCCGTCCCGGAGCACGAAGACCATCAGCGTACGGCGCAGTCGCCTCGCCGCGCGCGTGCGCCGCATGGGCAATTCGTCCACGCAACCCGCGGCCAGCGCCCCGCAGGCATCATTCAGCGGGCAGCGCTCGCAGGTCGGGTTCGCGCGCGTGCAGACCGTCGCCCCGAGATCCATGATCGCCTGCGTGTACTCCCCGACGCACGTGTGCGGCGTGCATTCCTCCGCGAGTCGCCAGAGCCTCGCCGACGTTTCGGCATTGCCGGGCATGTCGCGGATGCAGAACAGGCGCGCGAGCACGCGCTTGACGTTGCCGTCCAGGATCGGCTGCCGCTGTCCCCGGGACAAGGCGAGGATCGCGGCGGCGGTCGAGCGCCCGATACCCGGCAGCGCCGTCCATTCCGGCGTGGTCTCCGGCAGCCTGCCGCCCGGCCGCCGGGCGATTTCACCCGCGGCACGATGCAGGTTGCGCGCTCGCGCGTAGTAGCCGAGCCCAGACCAGAGGTGCAGGACCTCGTCTAGCGGGGCCGCGGCGAGCGAGCCAACATCGGGAAATCTGGCGATAAAGCGCCCGAAATAAGGAATGACGGTCTCGACCTGGGTCTGCTGCAACATGACTTCGGAAATCCAGACCCGGTATGGCGTCGGATCCGTCTGCCATGGCAGGTGCCGGCGGCCGTACTGCTCGAACCACGGCAGCAGGCGCGCGGCGACTTCTGGAGCTTCCAGCGCGCGTTTCATTCGCCGCCGGTACCGGCGCGCTCTTCGATCGCGCGGAACATTGCGAGTGTGCCGTCATGCAGCGTCGTGTACATCGCCTTGCGCACCAGCCAGCGCGGCATCCAGAAGGAAGGGTCGAATTCGTTCCGGTAGCGTACCCGCGTGCCGCCGTCGCGCGACTCGACCCGGATCTCGGTCAGTCCGTATTTCACGTCGCCTTCTCCGGGGATCGCGGTGGCGACCAACCGTCCAGGCTGCAGGTCCAGGAACTCATAGCGATCCATCGTCCGGCAAAACACGGATCCCAGGCAACCGCGCAAGCGCGTGAACAGCAGCGGCTTGCCGTCACGCAGGCTGCGGCGCGCCTGGAGGATCCTCGGATCGAGGGCCGGGTAGTTCGCGAAATCCAGCAGGATGCGCATGACCGCCGCCGGTTCCGCCGCCAGCTGCGCCTCGAAATCGACGACGTAGCGCCGGCCCTGCTCACCGACCTGGAGCTTCGACACGTCGATGGCATTCGCAGCGCCTGCCGCGGCGAGCGCCAGGAGCGCCAGCAGCAGCGCCAGCCTGGACGGGCTCACCGCGGTGTTCCGCCGTCGCGCTCAACCTTCAGCACCGTGTCGCGAAGTATTGCGCCTGCGACTCGCGCTTCATCGATCCGGATCTCGGCATCGATATCGAGCTTCCCGAGTGCCGCCACCGACTCCTCGAGCGTCGCTTCTTTTCCACCGCTCGCTTTGGAACCGGGCGCGAGGTAGCGATTGAGATCGATCCGGTCGGCGTGGATGCGGAACTGCCGGAACTGCGGGACGATGCTGCCGCTCCACTGCGTTTCGTCCAGCCAGCCCTCGGACAGGTCCAGTTGCAGGACACCCTGGTCGAGCCGGCCTTTCGCGATGAATTCCATCGACTTGAAAGCTTCCGGATCCGCGGTTGCTGGCAATGGGCTGCCGAAGGCGATCGCCGCGGAACGCGGCGAGAACGGCGCAGCCGCCAGCGTGAAAGCCAGGCTCGTTCCGCGATCGCCGGCAGTTGACTGCATTTCGAACTCGCTCCTGATGCCGGCGATTGTCATCTTGCCAAGCCGGATTTCGGCCGCGCCCGATTTCCCATCGAAGCTTGCGACCCCGATGCCGCCTTCGAGTTCAATGCCGGCGAGCGGCAAGGGATCGCCGCCCAGCCATCCCCTGAGCTTGAGGTCGCGGGCCAGGTAACGGCTGGCGTCCGGTTCGATCTGTCCGCGTCCCTGCAGCGAAAAATGCAGCGTGTTGCCGCCGCTGACGCCTGCCAGCTGCAGTTCAACGGGGAATTCCGTGGCGGGCGCAATGGACTCGGCGACGATGCCGATCGCCGTCAGGCGAAAGCTCAGGTCCGCGGCAACGTCGTGGAACTCGAGCGCGCCGCGTTCCAGTTCGAACTGGCCGATGGACCAGTGTGACTCCCCTTCCCCGCCCTGTTTCGAGAGTCGATCGATGAGCGCGGAGAAATTATCCGAACCGTCGGCGATGAACTCGGGCCGCACGGTCAAGTCGGATATTGCGATCGAACGCAATGCCGGATCACCGCCGAATGTGGCGCCCCATGTCAACGCGATGCGAACGCTGCCAGCCTCGAGCAGCGGATCTTTGCCGAAGCCGGGCGGCTGCGCTATCGCCAGGCCGCCGATCTCCAGCGACGGCGTCGGCAGGATTCCGATGGAGAGCTCATCAACGGTGACCGGCAGGCCGGTCATTGCGCCGAAGTATTTGCCGGCGGCGCGATGCGCCGCATCGGTGCGCGGGCCGATCCACAGGACCGCCAGCGTGAGCAGCAGGAAGGCCGCAATGGCGGCCAGGGTCAACGCGGCGGGCTTTTTCCTGAAGGGCATGAATCCGGGGGTTCGATGGAACCCCCGGATTCTAGCCTAGCGCAGGATGGCGGCTCAGCGATCGCAGATATTGATGTCGCCGCTCAGCGAGTTGATGCTGACTCGGGCGCCGCCGCTGCCCTGCGTGAAGCTCAGTTCGCTTCCCGGGCCATAACGGTTCTTGTCGCGGGCTTCCTTTCCGAAGCAGTTCCCGATGTCGCCGCTGAACGACTCCAGGTCGAACTCGGCGTTGACCGGCGACTTCATCGTCAGCTTGATCTCGCCGCTGACCGTTTCCATCTCGACGCGCGCCGTCGGCATCAGTGCAGCGTGAGCGTCGATGTCGCCGGAGATCGACTTGGCATTCAGCCGCTCCGCCGCCGCCAGGTTGATCGTGAGCTGGCCGCTGACCACCTCGCCGTCGTAGCTGCCGCGGACGTCGCTGACCGCGATCTCGCCGCTGACACTCTTGACCGAAACTCCGGCCTTGCCGCCGGCGCCGCTGATCGTGCCGTCGCCGCTGACGGTGCTGAGCTTGATGGGTGCGTCGTGCGCCTGGGTCCGGATCTCCCCACTGACGCTCTCCAGGCGCTGCTCGCCGAGCACGCCCGCAACCGTGATGTCGGCGCTGACGGTCTCCGCCGAGATGCGCGCGCCCTTCGGAATCTTGAGCGTCAGGACAGCCTCTTCGTGGTCGTCGTAACGTTCATTCGGCCTGACGACCTTGATGCGCACCTGCTTTTCGGTCGCGTCGAATTCGAGCTTGTCCTTGTCGTCCTCGAGGACCGCGGTCAATTCGACCTCGTTGCGGTCCCAGGCCGTAATGTCGACGCGCCCTGCGACGTTCGACACGTCGATCGCTGCGTCCGCAGCGACGGTCGCGTGCTTGCTCAGGTTCTGAGTCGCGTTGGCAAGCGGGGCGGCCGCCAGCAGTGCGGCCGCAATGGCCACGGAAATCCGGAAATTCATGTCAGGTCCTCCTCGTGAGGTCGTCACCAGCGGTGACGACCGTCGAATAAATGTGCAGTTCTTCCTGGTAAGTGCTGAGCAGCAGGCCGTTCAGCAGGCCGCTTGCCGGGTCCTTGGCGAGCGCCGCGCCGATCTCGTCGGCGGCGCGCTGGATGATCGCGAGGTTCTTCACGACCGTGGCGCGGGTCTCGGGCGGCAGTTCGGCCAGCCGTTTCCTGAACTGCGCCAGCAGATCCTCGCGCGCTTTCAGCTGCACGGCGCCGAGCGCGGAATTGGGTCCGTAGTTGACCGGCATCGGCGCCGCTTCCGTGGAGCTCTGGCCCGCGATCACGTTTCCGCCAACCGGCGGTTCGGGCTTTCGCATCAGTCCCCAGGTCAGGAGCGCCGAAACCGTGGCGACCAGGAAGCCGGCCGCGAGCGCCATCGGCCAGGTGAACCGGCGCGACGTTGCTGGCGACCGTTCCGAAAGCCTCGACGCGATCGCTGGCCACAGGTCACGTGGCGGCTCGATGTCCCTGGGCAGGTTCGAAGCCTGCTCCAGCAACGGGTCCTTCTGCGGTCCGCGTCCGAATGGAATGGTCGTCATGTGGGTTGCTCCGCGCACATGCGCGCGCGCATCAGCCGCCGCGCGCGATGCAACTGGGCCTTGCAGGTTCCGACGGCGAGATCGAGCATGCTGGCCGCCTCTTCGTGACTGTAGCCGTAAATGCCGTGCAGCACGACGATGTCGCGCGCGCCGGCCGGAAGCGCCGCGATTGCCCGTTCCAGGTCGATCGGCGTCGCCTCATCCATTTCCTGCTCCGCCGCAAACTCCATCGTCTCGCCCTCGGCGTCCGTCATGCTGATTTCATTCCGTCCCAACGGCGCGCGCCTCTGCGCGAGCACCGCGTTGACCGCGATCCGGTGAAGCCAGGTCGAGAACCGGCTGCGACCTTCATATCCGGGCAGGCTGCGCCATGCATTCACGAATGTGTCCTGGGTCAGGTCTTCGGCGGTCGACGGGTGGCCGGTCATGCGCAGGCAGAGTCCGTACACGCGCCCGACATGGTCACGGTAGAGCGCCTCGAAGGCCGCTACGTCGCCATTCCTGGCGCATGCGACCCGCTCGGTCTCGTCGCCCATGGCATCCCCGGCCAGTTCCGTCACCGCGCCCCCTTGAACTTCCATTAACTTGGAGTGCTCAGGGCCCTGAAAGGTTGGAATTCATACAGTAGTACAATCCGGGCGCTGAGTTCTCCGGGGGAAACCTTTGCCATTTGCGACGATCACCGGTTGGGGCAAGTGCATGCCACCGGCAGTCCTTTCCAACGCCGACCTGGCGACCTTCCTGGATACGGACGACGAATGGATCCGGTCGCGCACCGGAATCCATGAGCGCCGCGTTTCGCATGTGACGCTGGGCGAGATGGGCTACGTGTCCGCTTGCCGCGCGCTGGCGGCGGCCGGACTGAAAGCCGCGGACATCGACCTGATCGTGTTCGGTACCTGCAGCATGGATGAGCAGGTCCCGAACATGGCCTCCTGGGTGCAGAAACGCCTGGGTGCGAGCGGCTGCGGCGCGATGGATGTCAACACTGCCTGCACCAGCTTCCTGTATGGCCTGACGACGGCAAGCTCGATGATCAGGACCGGCGTCGTGAAGAACGCGCTCGTGATCGGCGGTGAGCTGATATCGCCGTTGATGGACTGGACCAACCGCAATGTGTCGGTGCTGTTCGGCGACGGCTGCGCCGCGGTCGTGCTGCAGGCGACCGGGCGCGAGGAAGGCGTGATGGCCGATCGGCTCGGCTGTTACGGGGACGTGCGCGGCATTCTGCAGGTTCACGGCATGGGCTCGCGCTACGCCAACAGGGGCTGGGTGCTCGGAGACACCGACTGGGTCTTCGAGGGCCAGGAGATCTTCAAGCGCGCGGTGATCGGCATGAGCCACGCCTGCGAGGCCGTGCTTTCGTCGCGCGGGCTCAGCCCTGCGGACGTGCATCTCGTCGTTCCACACCAGGCCAATCTTCGCATCATCGAGGCGGTCGTCAAGCGCGCGGGAATTCCGATGGATCGCTGCTTTGTGAACATCCAGCGCTACGGCAACATGTCCGCGGCTACGGTGCCGGTCGCGCTCGTCGAGTCGTTGGAGCATGGACGCGTGGCGCCGGGCTGCAACCTGCTGCTGACCGGATTCGGTGCCGGACTCTCCTGGTCCGCTCACGTGCTGCGCTGGGGCGAACGCACTGTCCCGCTCGGCGAGAGCGACGTCCAGTTGCCGCCCTGCGAGCAGACCGCGCTCGAGATGGTGCGGGGTTACATGGCCGCAAAGCGCGGCTCGCGGTTCAAGGACGCATCAGCCGTAGCGGATCACTGACCGCACCGGCTGGCCCTGCCAGCGGAATGCCTCGGCGATGCCGAGGTCGATCAGCACGCCGACCTGCTCGACGCGAAATCCGGCGTCCACGGCCAGCATTGCCGACGCCGACAGCGTGCCGCCCGTTGCGAGCACGTCGTCGACCAGCAGCAGCCGGCCCTCGCCGCGTTGCATCTCCAGCACGCCGGATCCGTATTCGAGCGCATAGCTGCGATCGACGACCGGCGGCGGCAGCTTGCCCTTCTTGCGGATCGGCACGAAGCCCTTGTGACGCCGCTCGGCGAGCGCAGCCGCGAGAATGAAGCCGCGCGACTCGACGCCAGCCACTGCATCGGTCGCGGCCCACTCGGTGGCGTCGAACAGGGCATCCAGCGCGGCGACGGCTTCCCCAAAATGTGCCCGCAGCAGCGGTGTGATGTCGCGGAACAGGATCCCGGTCTTCGGGAAATCGGCGACGTCGAGCACATAGCGGGACAGTGGATGCATCGGGTTTTCGTCAACGCCGGCTGTGGCTCAGGTGGCCCCCGCGGTCGCCGCGGCGGTGCGCTCCCGGATGAATTCACCCATCTCGCGAATCGCCCTCTCTCCCGCCGGGAGCCCGCGCATCGCCGGGAAGACGTGCGGCATGTCGTGCCACACGCTCGCCTTTGACCCCGCGACACGCCCGGCAAACCGCAAAGTGTCGTCCAGCAGCAGTTCCGAGCTGCCGACCAGCAGCATCGCCGGTGGCAATCCGGTCAGGCGCCCAAGCAGCGGCGACAGCCGCGGATCGCGCGAATCGATGCCGGTTCCGTAGTAGGAACCCAGCGCCCGGATGCTGGAGGCGCGGAACATCGGGTCGATCCCGTCGTTGCGTTCCATCGAGGCGCCGCTGAAGGTCAGATCGAGAACCGGCGATATCAGCACGAGACCCGCGGGCTGCGGCATGCCCTCATCCCTCGCCCGCATGGCCGTGACCACCGCCAGGTTGCCGCCGGCTGAATCGCCGGCGATGACGATGCGCCCCGGGTCGATGCCGGACGACAGCAGGAAATTCCACGCCTCCAGGCAGTCGTTGAGCGCCGCCGGAAACGGATGCTCCGGTGCAAGGCGGTAATCCAGCATCAAGCCACGCGCGCCCGCGGCGCGGCCAAGTGCAGCGAGAAACGGATCGTAGAACGCGCGCGCCTGCGAGACGAATCCGCCGCCGTGAAAATAGAGAATCACGCTGCCGGACGGCATTCCCGCCGGCTGCACCCACCAGGCCTTCGCCTCCCCGACCGCGAACGGCACCGAGGCTTCAAACGATTCGTGACGCGCACCGAGCTGCGCCGCCCACGCGAACACGGTCCGGATCCGTGCCGGTGTCGGTTCGCGCGCCAGGGCCGCGCGCGCGACGTGCAGTACCCGCTCCATCGCCCAACGCCATGCCGTATCGCGCATGAGTCATCCTACCCGGAGCGCCATGCCCGATGCGATACTT
>JBATEA010000029.1:0-2210 GCA_049663745.1 Steroidobacteraceae bacterium
CCCACAAGCAGCGTCTCGATGCCCATGCGCCGGTTCGGCGCATCGGCGAATGGACCGGCCGTGCCGTCGGCATCCACCAACGCAGCGCGCACGTCGACATCGCGGCCAGAGACCGTGATCAGTATCGGCAATTCGGGCGGGGCGTCGATCGCGAGGACCTGGTGGTCCTGGTCGCCGATCTCGACGGTGGCGGCGCTCAGGATCGGCTGGACCGGCGACACGCCAGCCGGGCAACCGGTGAGCAGGATTGCGCCGGCGCCAAGAACCAGTGCCAGTAAACACCTAGTTTCCGTCACATTTGATCGCCGATCCCCCGGGCAGACATCTTGTTAGCACGGCGACCGCGGCACGGCACCAGACGCCGGCGGAAGGCTCGAACCCGCAAAAATAAAATCTAATTTGGGTGAGATTATTGGCCCGGACGTGACAATAGATTCGTTGCACGCTGTCCCGGAACCGACAGGCGCCTAGCTTCCCGGAGTCCAGTCCGTGTCGGTCCCACGGCCCATTGCGAGGCCGCGCAGCTAGTTCCTTCTTCTAAGGCGGCGCCATGCCCTTCGCGCGCAATTGCGCCAATGCTTCTTCGGTCTTGACCAGATGACTGAGTCCCATGCCGCGCAGCACATGGTCGGCTTTCGTGTACTGGATCTTGGTGTAGGTCGTAATCTCGACCCGGTTTCCCCAGGGATCCAGGAAGTCCAGGAAATCGCTTTTCAATAGCTTGATGCCCATGCGTTCCAGCGTTTTGCGCGCCAGCGGCTTGTCGTCAACCGCGATCCCGAAATGCCGGTAGCGATCGGGTTGCCGGTTGCTGTTCTTGGTGAAGTTGATGAACTGGTCACCGAAATAAATGAAGGCCTCGGTGTCACTGCGCTCATGGATCTCGAATTCCAGGAATCGGCCGTAGAAATGCAATGCTTCGTCGATGTCTCCGACTTCCAGCGCAATATGGTTGATTCCGACGGCGCGGGCTTTCGTCTTGGGCTTCTTGTCAGTCATCGCGGATATCCTCCAGGATCCTGGTCACGCGCGCCGGCGGGCCGCCAACGGCATGGACTCGTCGCGCAATTTCGTCCCGACCCGCACGATCGTGTCGATCACCGGCACGAGTTCCCTGCCGAGTTCGGTCAGCGAATATTCGACGGAGGGCGGCGAGGTGGGCACGACCTCGCGGATCACGACGCCCTTCTGCTCGAGTTCGCGCAGGCGGGTTGTCAGCATTTTCGGCGAGATGTTCGGAATGTCACGCGAGAGTTCGCCGAACCGTCGCGGCCCGCCCGACAGCTTCCAGATCACGCTGGGCGTCCAGGCGCCGCCGAGCACCGCCATGCAAGCCGCCATCGGGCAGCCGGGCGGCGGCGGGGGCGCCTTGTTCTTGCGCAATTTGAGGGCCATCGGGGCTCCGGACCAGTTACCGGGAGGATAGTGGATTTTGTGGCTTACGTATAGCTAGGTGCTATACAAAAGTAAGTATAAGAGTTACATTCATGCCGCACATATTCAATTGACTCAGGAGACTGGCATGAAGTTGTTCTATTCCCCCGGCGCCTGCTCGCTGTCGCCGCACATCGTGGCGCAGGAAGCCGGCATCGACCTTCAACTCGTCAAGGTCGACACCAAGACCAAGACCATCGCCGCCGACGGCGATTACTGGGCCATCAACCCGAAAGGCTATGTGCCGGCGATCGAAGCGGAGAATGGCGAAGTGCTGACGGAAGGCCCGGCTATCGTCCAGTACCTGGCTGACCTGAAGCCGGAATCGAATCTCGCGCCTGCCAACGGCACGTGGGCGCGCACGCGCCTCCAGGAGACGCTCAACTACATCACTTCCGAGATCCACAAGACCTACAGCCCGCTCTTCAATCCGAAGACCCCGGAAGAAGTGCGCACGGAGCGCAAGGAATACCTGCGCAAGCGCTATGCGCTGCTAGACCGGCAGCTCGAGGGCCGCAAGTACCTGTTCGGCGAGCAGTTCACGATTGCCGACGCCTACCTGTTCGTGGTGACGAACTGGGCGCGGGGCGTGAAGCTGGAACTTGCCGACTTCACGAATCTGCTTGCCTTCCAGCAGCGCGTTGCCGCCAGGCCGGCGGTGCGGGCGGCGATGCGGGCGGAAGGTCTGATAGAAGCGGACAAGGCCGCCTGAGCGGATTGTTGCTCACATCCAGGAGAACGGGGCCGCGAGGCCCCGTTCTGCTATCCGCTACCGG